>JAJZTU010000324.1 GCA_021848765.1 Bacillota bacterium | reverse complement strand
TCAATTGCCCTGCGCTGTCCCATGTGCGGAAAGTTTGAGCAGCATCAGCTTTCGCTGTTTGCTTTTGCGGGACAGAAGACAGTGCAAATCGGCTGTAGTTGTGGTGCCACCAAGCTCATCCTGGGAACAAAAAACCGGAAAAAATTTTGGCTGCAGATCCCCTGTGTCCTGTGTGAAACCAAGCATATGTTTTATTACATCCGCAAGCAACTCTGGTCTAATCATGTCCTTAACATAATTTGCTCTGAAAGTAAAATTGAGTTAGGTTTTATCGGAGCTAAAAATAAAGTGGCCCAGTTAGTTGAGAGCTACGAACAGGACATTTCCACCTTGCTTGAGGAAATGGATCCCGACGATTATATCAATAATCCTACCATAATGATGGAGGTACTGAACTGTCTCCACGATATCGCTGAGGATGGTTACCTGTACTGCGGGTGTGGCAATGTCAAAATCGACGTTGATATCATGCCTGACCGCTTAGAACTTCACTGTGGTGAATGCGGCGCCATGGGGACAGTATTCGCCGAAACGGATGAAGACCTGGAGACCATAAAAAAAATGGATGTAATAGAATTGGTTAAGAACGGCTTTAAATACCTGGGCCCCACTAAGAAAAAAAGTTTAAAAGGCCTCGGTAAAGGTGTTGGTAAAAAGAAAAAGAGCAAAGAACAAACTTAATGGATTTCGACAGGAAAATTCAGGATGCACAGGCAGGAATTTTTTCATATGATGGACAATATACTAAACTTGTACAAGTCGTACAAGTTTAGCTTTTGTACATAACAATTTAAAAGGAGGTTTTCTGTCTCATGGCTCTAGTACCCATTACTGAACTGTTGAAGAAGGCGGAAGAAGGGGGTTATGCAGTAGGGGCATTTAACTGCAACAACATGGAAATTGTGCAGGCTATTATCGCCGCCGCTGAGGCTGAGAGATCCCCTGTAATCATGCAGGCCAGCCAAGGGGCTATCAAGTACGCCGGCCTGGATTTCATCACCGGCATGGCTAAACTTGCTGCCGAAAAAGCTACCGTTCCCGTAGCTCTGCACCTGGATCACGGTACCAGCTTCGAGCAGGTAATGCAGTGCATCCGTTCCGGTTTTAGTTCTGTAATGATTGACGGTTCCAAGCTGCCCTTAAATGAGAATATTGCCCTGACCAAGAAAGTCATTGATGTGGCCCGTGCGGTTGGAGTTTCCGTTGAGGCTGAGTTGGGTAAAATCGGGGGGACCGAGGATGATATCCATGTTGATGAGAAGGATGCTTTCTTCACCAATCCTGAAGAAGCCAGGATATTTGTCCAAGAGACCGGTGTAGATGCTTTGGCTGTCGCCATCGGCACCGCCCACGGCCAGTACAAGGGCATTCCTGAACTGGATTTCCCCCGCCTGGAGAAAATCCGCTCCCTGGTAAGCATTCCTATCGTTCTGCATGGTTCTTCCGGTGTGCCGGATGAGGCCATCCAAAAGGCAATTAAGCTGGGTGTCCGCAAAGTAAACATTGATACTAACATCAGGGAAGCTTTTGTGGCTGCCTCCCGCCAGGTATTGGACAATGATGCCAAAGAAATTGATCCCAGAAAGGTACTCGGACCGGCCCGTGAAGCTGCCACTGCAGTCATCCGTGAGAAAATCCGCGTCTTCGGCAGCAACGGCAAAGCCTAATTTCAGGAGGTATTGCAGTTGAAACTGTTTATCGACACAGCAAACGTTGAGGAAATCCGGAAAGCCAATGAGTTGGGAGTTATCTGTGGAGTTACCACTAACCCCTCATTAATCGCTAAAGAGGGGCGAAACTTCCGGGAGGTGGTGCAGGAAATCTGCTCCATCGTGGACGGGCCGATCAGTGCAGAGGTAGTCAGCCTGGAGGCGGAAGGGATGGTCAAGGAAGCCAGAGAGTTGGCCAAGATTCATCCTAACATTGTGATTAAGGTTCCCATGATTCCGGAAGGCCTGAAGGCTACTAAGATTCTCTCCGGAGAAGGGATCAAGACCAATGTTACTTTGGTGTTCTCCGCCAACCAAGCTCTTTTGGCAGCCTTAGCCGGAGCCACCTATGTGAGCCCTTTTGTAGGGAGACTGGATGATATCGGGCAGGAAGGCATGGAACTGATCCGGGATATTGTACATATCTTTGACCAATACATGTTCAAGACGGAAGTCATTGCAGCCAGTATTCGCCACCCCATCCATGTGACCGATTCAGCCAGGGCCGGAGCCCATATAGCCACAGTTCCCTATAAGGTAATTCTGCAAATGACCCAACATACCCTGACGGACATTGGAGTCCAAAAATTCCTGGCCGACTGGGAACAGGTAAAAAATAAGTAGGATGCGCAGAAATTACTCCCTCTGCTTTCTCTGGGGAGTAATTTTTTCGGCCTTCTGCGTTTCTTCGTACTCTCGCCCTGTTTAGGGGGAGGAATTTTTTGCTGGATATTATAGGGACAAGGCAGGAATCTCCACATAAATGTAGAAAATAACTTTTATGCGATAACACATTGGGATGATAATGTTATACTAATGAATTGAGGGGTGGAGTTATGGGAAGAGTACTTGCATTGGAGTTTGCCCGGGTAACCGAGGCTGCGGCTGTTGCTTCTGCCCGTTGGATGGGCAGGGGAGATAAAAATGCTGCAGATGATGCAGCGACCACTGCCATGCGTTCCGTATTTGACACCATTGATATTGACGGTGTGGTTGTAATCGGTGAGGGTGAAATGGATGAGGCCCCCATGCTGTACATAGGGGAGAAGGTAGGGACAGGAGCGGGTTTGGCCCTGGATATTGCTGTCGACCCCCTGGAGGGGACCAATATCGTGGCCAAGGGGCTTAACGGTGCTATAGCTGTTTTGGCTGTCGCCCCCCGGGGCTGCCTGCTCCACGCTCCGGATATGTATATGGACAAAATAGCCGTAGGTCCGGCTGCTGCCGGCAAAATCAACATCGATGCTCCTGTGGAAGAAAACCTGAAATCAGTAGCCTCTGCCCTAAATAAAAAAGTTCAGGACCTGACGGTAGTTATCCTGGACCGTCCCCGGCACAAGGACATCATTGCCAATGTGCGCAAGGCAGGCGCCAGAATCCAGCTGATCAGCGACGGCGACGTTTCCCCGGCTGTTGCTACTGCCATCGATGACTCGGGGGTAGACATCATGCTTGGTATCGGTGGTGGTCCGGAAGGAGTTATAGCCGCCGCCGCCCTAAAGTGTCTTGGCGGAGAGATGCAGGGACGCCTATGGCCGGAAAGTGATACAGAAATTGAGCGCTGCAAGAAGATGGGCATCACCGATGTGAAAAAGCTGCTCACCATGGAAGACCTGGTCAAAGGTGAAGATGTAATTTTCGCTGCCACCGGTATCACTACCGGCAGCCTCCTGGGTGGAGTGCAGTTCACCGCAATCGGGGCCCGGACCCATACCATTGTAATGCGGGGCAAATCCGGCACTGTGCGCTTTATTGAGGCGATTCACCGGTTCGATAAGAAGCCGGCATTTAATATTAAGACCATATTCTAGCAGAATCCCTGGGCCGGTGTCATGAAATACGCCGGCCCTTCTCTTTTGGCCGGACGCTTTATTGCGTAGCCGACCGGGCGTAATCGTTTTCGGCTAAGGGGCTCGTTAAAGGGCAGCACTGCCTTGACTGGGTCAGGCCTGTTTGCTATACTTGTAATGATAACCTTCCCACGAGACAATGCCGGTCATTGTTCAAGGTGAAG
>JAJZTU010000028.1 GCA_021848765.1 Bacillota bacterium | reverse complement strand
ACCAACATAGGGTTGGTCAGGAGGACCAATGAGGATACCCTGATAGCGGAGGAAGAACTGGGTTTGTTCGGGGTTGCCGACGGGATGGGCGGCCATCAGGCCGGTGAGGTAGCCAGCGGTTTGGCAGTTCATGCTCTGGTGGAATACTGGAGGCAGAACCGGACGGGAGCAAAAGGAGACGAACAGGCTATTTTGGTGGCCGCTGTGAAGGATGCTAACAGCCGGGTTTATGCTCAAGCCGAGAAACAGTCCCATTTTAAAGGGATGGGAACCACCATAACGGTGGGATTATTTGAGGAACAGCGGCTCCTGGTGGCTCATGTGGGGGATAGCAGGGCATACTTGCTACGGGGGGACTCTTTTACCCAGTTGACAACCGACCATTCCCTGGTGTTTGAGTTAATGCAAAACGGTGGTATCTCCGAGGAAGAGGCTTTCCAGCATCCCCAGCGCAATGTGCTTACCCGGGCTTTAGGTACCGCTCCCGAAGTCGAGCTGGATGTGCTGGAGACCGCCCTGTCCGCAGGTGACCGGGTGCTCTTTTGTACCGACGGGTTAAGCGGGCTGCTGCGGGATGAGGAAATTAAAGCTATCCTGAAACAGGGCAAACTCCAGGACGCTGTGGATGTCCTGCTGGCAGAAGCCCTGGAAAGAGGCGGGGGGGATAATATTACCATGGTTTTGGTGGATGTGGAGTAGGCAGTGTTGGTCAGACTCCGGGAGTAGCCGGTAGAAGGTTGGGGGGACTTGGGATGCCGGCGGCAGCATTAAGGGAAATGAGGTGAGGCGTGGATGGACTTTCTAGGAAAGATATTGGGTAGACGTTATGAGATAGTGGAGCAGCTGGGGGGAGGAGGGATGGCCCTGGTGTACCGGGCCCACTGTAACTGCCTGCACAGGGAGGTTACGGTGAAGATTTTGCGTCCCCAGTATACCTGTGATGAGGATTTTGTGGAAAGATTCCGCCGGGAAGCCCAGGCTGTGGCCAGCCTGTCTCACCCCAATACTGTAAGTGTCTATGATGTCGGCGAGGAAGATGGAATCCATTACATCGTAATGGAATATATAGAGGGCAACAACCTCAAGGAGATCATCCGGGAGCAGGGGCGCCTTACCCTCCCGGTAGCAGTGGACTATGCCCGGCAAATTTGCGAGGGATTGGATCACGCCCACGAAAAGGGGATAGTACACAGGGATATTAAACCCCATAACATCCTGGTAACCAAAGGGGGCCGGGTGAAGGTTACCGACTTCGGAATTGCCAAAGCAGTGACCTCGGATACGGTGACCCAGGCGGGGACCATTATCGGTTCTGTCCATTACATCGCTCCGGAGCAGGCTAAGGGCGAGCCGGGAGGAGTGCGTTCAGATATTTATTCTGTCGGGGTTGTACTGTATGAAATGGTAACCGGAAAACTGCCCTTTGAGGGCGACAGTCCCATTGCCATGGCTATGAAGCACATTCAGGAGGAGCCCCCCGCACCTTCCTGCCTGAATCCTGAGGTATCACCGGAATTGGAGCGGGTAATCCTGCGCGCTATGGCTAAGTCTCCCGAGCGGCGCTACCAGACAGCCAGGGAGATGGCTGATGACCTGCGGACTGTGCTTTCCGGGCAGATTAGTGATGCTACCAGAATTATCCCCCTGGGGGACTGCCCGACTATGGTTTTACCGACCACAGAAGACTTAGGGATGGCTGCAGCCAAGGAAAAGGAGAACAAGCCCACCAGGAAAAGACGCTGGATTCTGGCTGCTGTGACCTTGCTGGTTTTGGGGCTTCTCGCCGGTGGCCTCCTGGGAATAGGGTCACTGTTTGTTAAGAAAGAAGTGCCGGTGCCAAACCTGATGGGCCTCACCGAGGATGAAGCCAGAAGGGAACTGACCAAAGTTAATTTGGTGCTGGTGGTTCTGGGAAGACAGTATACCGACAAACAGCCGGCGGACAAGATTTTTTCCCAGAATTATGACCCTAACCAGTTAGTCAAGGAAAACCGGGAGATTGGAGTAATGGTCAGCCAGGGGCCAAAGCTGTACCCTGTACCTTCAGTGAAGAACAAGCCCCTGGAGGAAGCAAAGCTGATTATCGCCCAAAGCCAGATGGTCTTAGGTGAGATTACAGAAGAATATGACGAAGAGATCCGGGCGGGAAATGTAGTTGAACAAAAACCTGACCCGGAAGTGGAAAAGGAAAAGCCCCAGGGGACCAAGATTGACCTGGTGGTCAGCAAAGGGCCTACGCCTCAGTATAGGCCTGTGCCCAATGTTGTAGGCCTGAGCGAAAGAGACGCGATAGCTGCTCTGGCAGCTGCCAACCTGAAGATGGCCAAGATTGGCGAAGTAGAAAGTGATAAATATTTTGCCGGTGTGGTTATCAGTCAGGACCCGCCCGCTACAGCCGAGCAGACCATCCAGGAAGGCAGCACGGTAAATGTAACAGTAAGTAAAGGCCCCGGACCGGCGGCCAAAGATTATGTTTTGCGGATTGAGCTTCCCGAAGACGGGCAGCCGCACCAGGTAAAAGTAATCATCTATGATGCTAAGGACCCTCAGGGGCGTACGAATTATGAACAGCAGCATCAGGGTGGAGAGAAGTTCGATGTCCCGGTCAAGTTTTACGGGAGTGGGAAATACGAAGTTTATATTGATAACCAATTGGCCCAAAACGCTTCGGTATAAGCTAACGAAATGTTAATTAGTAGGGTATCCGGGTGTTATTTGGTTAAGGGTACCGGGTGTTATTTAGGTTTTTAGGGGTATCCAGATGGTTTTCGAAGGTATACGGGTGGTGATTAGGTGCTGGAAGGTGTGGTTACAAAGGCATACGGTGGTTTCTATTATGTACGGGCCGGTGAACAGGTACTGGAATGCCGCTTGCGGGGAAAATTCCGCCTGCAGAGGCTCAATGCCCTTCCCGGGGATATGGTGAAAATAGCGGACCTGGGGAAGGGCAAGGGGGTAGTGGAAGAAATCCTGCCCCGGAAAAATGAACTGCTCAGACCACCTATTGCCAATGTAGAGCAGGTGCTTTTGGTTTTTGCAGGCCATGATCCTGAGCCTGACCTGTCTCTTCTGGACAGGCTGTTAATCCTGGCCGAAACCCAGGGACTGCAGCCCCTGGTGTGTTTTAACAAATGTGACCTGCTCACCCGGGAGGAGCGGGAGGGCTTAGCCGGAATATATAGACAGACGGGCTATCCTGTAGAAGTAATCAGCGCCCGGGAGGGAATTGGCCTGGATAATATACGCCTGGCCCTTAAGGACCGGATTTCTGTTATTGCCGGGCCTTCAGGTGCGGGGAAGTCTACTTTACTTAATGGTATTGAACCCGGACTGTCCTTAAAGACCGGAGAAGTCAGTGAAAAGATAGGTCGTGGACGCCATACCACCCGCCATGTGGAGCTTTTGCAGCTCAGTTTGGGGGGGCTGGTAGCCGATACCCCCGGTTTTAGCAGCCTTTACCTGCCGGAGATGCAGAGGGAAGATTTGGCCCATTATTTCCCGGAGTTTGCTCCATACCGGGAACAATGCCGCTTTATAGGCTGTCTGCACGACCGGGAACCGGACTGTGGGGTTAAGGAAGCCCTGGAAGAGGGCAAGATTGCCCGGGAGCGCTATGCTAATTACCTCGCCTTTCTGGCTGAGGTTAAAGAAAAAGAGAGGAGATACTAAACATGGTTAAGCTGGCACCTTCGATTTTATCCGCAGACTTTAGCAGCCTGGCGGCCAGCGTGGCCCTGGTGGAACAAGCCGGGGCGGAGTATTTGCATATCGATGTGATGGACGGGCACTTTGTGCCCAATATAACTATTGGCCCCTTGGTAGTAGCAGCATTGCGGGACAAGAGCCGGATGGTTTTCGATGTACATTTGATGATTGAGAATCCGGACCGTTACCTGGCTGATTTTGTCAAAGCAGGCGCTGACATCGTCTGTGTCCATGTGGAAACCTGTCCCCACCTGCATCGAACCCTGCAGAATATCAAGGAGCTGGGGGTAAAGTCTGCGGTGGCCCTGAACCCCGCAACACCTTTAAACACTGTGGAATATATCCTGTCTGAGCTGGACATGATTTTGTTGATGACAGTAAATCCCGGCTTTGGCGGCCAAAAATTCATCCGGGAAGTGGTCCCGAAGATTGAGGCCCTCCGCCGGATGCGGGAAGAACGGGGGCTTAAGTTTGATATCCAGGTTGACGGGGGCGTAAACCCTGACACCGCCAAAGCGGTATATCAAGCCGGGGCCAACATCCTGGTAGCCGGCTCAGCCATTTTTAATACCCATGAAGACATCGGCGCTGCCGTGCGGGCGATCAGGGAAGCCTGCCGGGAATAGACCCGCTAACGCTAGGATTCGAGGTGATGAAGCCATGGCCAGAACCGGAGTAGTATACAGCCCCAAATACCTGGACCATTTCACAGGAACGGTGGAAGGACACAAAAGATTACAGACCATTTGGAGTGTTCTGGAAGAATACCGGATTGTCCCCAAATTGACCATGGTAGAGCCATATGCTGCACCACTGGAAGTTATTCAGCTTGTCCACACTCCTGAGTACATTCAGGCCCTGGAGCGGTTTGCCGCTCAAGGCGGTGGCGAATGGGCCGAAGAAACCTTCGTTTCCCGGGAAAGCTATGAGGTTGCCCTCCTGGCAGCCGGTGGTACTACGGCGGGAGTGGATGCGGTCATGAAAGGTACGGTGGATAACGTCCTGGCCTTGGTCCGTCCCCCGGGACATCATGCTGCTAAAGAAAGGGCAGCTGGATTTTGCCTGTTTAACAATGTGGCTATTGCCGCCAAATATGCCCAAAAAGTATACGGTCTGCAGCGGGTGCTCATCCTGGACTGGGATGTCCACCATGGCAGTGGTTGTCAGACGGTGTTTTATGATGACCCTTCGGTGTTGTATTTTTCTATCCACCAGGATGGGATTTATCCCCGGACCGGATGGGCTAATGAGACGGGTGAAGGGCCTGGAGAAGGTTACACTGTCAATGTTCCCCTTCCTAAGCAAACAGGGGATGCCGGCTTCTATTATGTTTTTACCAGATTGTTGGAGCCTGTGGTGCGCCAGTATCAGCCGGAGTTAATCCTGGTGGCAGCCGGGTTTGATGCTCATTTTTATGACCCTCTGGGTTCTCTGGAAGTAACCACAGGCGGGTTCATGCGGATGACCACCATGCTGAAAAAACTGGCTGATGAGGTATGCCAGGGCAGGATTGCGGCTACTTTGGAAGGCGGCTATGATTTAGGCAGTGTGGGATATTCTGTGGCCGGTATGCTCAGCGCTATGGGGGAAATGGGGATCAAGGTCAATGATCCGGTGGAGCCTCCCAGCGATGTGGTGCGCCCCCAAGCCAGGATAAGAATTGACGATGCTATCGAAATTCAGCGGAAATATTGGAAGGTTTAACCTGCAAAAGGCTAAGCTCAAGGGGGCTATTCCCAAATTGGGATAGCCCCCTTTTAATATGGAACATTTAATAGTGAAAAGATTTTATCTGCTTTTGCCCTACTAAGCAAGGCGGAATTGGATGTCTGCTGAAACAATACCTCATATGTCCGGTTTCCGATAGGAGTAATTTGAGTAATATATCTGAGATTGACTATGAAGCTCCTGTGGGAACGAAAAAACTCCGGGAATTTTAACTTTTCTTCTAAGCTGTTTAAAGTATCGTAAGTTTCATATCTGTTGTCTTTACAGTAGATAACGGTCTTGTTTTTCTCCCTCTCAATCATGACTATAGAGTCAACATCAATAAAGGTAAGAGCTGTACCTGTTTTGATAAAAATTTTGTCCTTGGCCGTAAGAACACCCTTAATTTCCGAAGGTTTTTCTTCCTGTCTTTTTTGAAAAGAATTAATTTTTTCAAAGGTTTTTTTAAGTCTATCGAACCGGACGGGTTTTACTATATAATCGACAGCACATAAATCAAAAGCATCAAGGGCAAATTCATTATAACCGGTAAGGAACACAATGTAGGGATTATAGCCTTCGTCCAGTATTGCATTCACTGCTTTCATACCATCAACTTCCGGCATTTCAATGTCTACCAACAGTAAATCGGGTTCCATGGCTTTCGCCAATTCTATTAAGTCTCTTCCGTTGGAGACTTCTCCAACCAATTCAATATTATCTATTCTTGAAAGTAAATCTTTTAGATAGGCTCTTGTATCATCATCATCTTCCGCAATTATCGTTTTAAATTTTGTTAATAACACCTAAACTCCACCAACCCCATAATTACTTTACCAGACTTTTCGGGGGTTTTGGCTGATAAATTATCCAGAAACTTGCTGTTTTTACTTCCGTAGCGGCTAGTACTGTTAGAACAGAGGCCATAACCCGAAATAATTGTTTACTGATATTTTTCATTATGTTCACCTCCCTTTTGTTAGAGATAGAGATATTAAGAAACTATCGAATCTCCCCACAAGAGAATATCCAAAAGGTGTCACAGTAAAACCCTGCCACAAGAATCCTGTAATTGAGGCTAATAGAAATGTTTTCGGTATAATGCTAAAGTAGTTCAGAACCACAATGAAAACTAAAAAGTATAGGGAAATAATGCCGAAAGAGAGGGTCTTAAATCTGACTCTGTCGTTGTATTTCTCTAAAGGCCGGACTTCATTACCCGCAGGAATCCAAATTACACAAATCACCAATAAAACGAGAGTAGATAAAGTAATAATAGCAAATATGGACTGCTCTGTTAGATGAGGTTGCCACAATTTAACTACCAAACCAAGGGACGAAAATACAAAGGAGCTGGTAATTAAGCAGCGGGTATAGGAAGTACAATGGACACCTCCGGAAAAGATCCGTAAAAGAGCACTGAAGAAAAGCACCAGCCAGGTTTCGTAAAATGTACCAATAAACCAGGTAACCAGTGATATTATCAGCCCCTTGATTATTGCTCCAAGGATTATTTCTATTCCATAGGCAATAACTTCGGCTTGCTCCTGGTTATCTGCTTTATTAGCAATATGCCTCCCAATCATTGCCGAAAGATACGTAATCATTTTTCCTCCTAAGCAGGCAATAGCACGGTAAATTGAGTACCTGTCCCTTCAGTACTTTGGACGGCTATTTGTCCCTTGTTTTTAACAGTTATTTTTTTCGCGGTAGAGAGTCCAAGACCAGAATGTTTTGAGCCGTCCTTCGTCGTAAAGCCGACACTAAAGATATTGTCTAAATCATCTTGCGGAATAACACCGGGGTTAGATATTTGGAACAAAAAGAAACTTTGGAACCGGGATAAAGTAACTGTTATTTTATTTTCTTTACATTCTTGGGAGTCCCAATCTATGGCTTCGATTGCATTGTCGATAAGATTGCCCAGAATGGAGACTAATTCATGTGATTTGATTTTTAGCCCTTCAAGGGAAGCAGAAACTGAAATTTCAAGACTAATATTTTTTAAGCTCGCTAAAGCCATTTTGGCTTGTAGAAGCGCTGCTATTGCTGGGTTTTTGAGCCGGATTAACTCATTTAACTCATCAAAATCGCTTAATACAGAGTTGAGATAATTTAGCGCCTCTCTATTACCGCTTTTACTAATCATGACATAGAGTGTTTGAAGATGGTTGTGGAAATCGTGCCTTTGAGCTCGGAAAGAATCAATGATGTCATTTATACTCTTTATGTAAGCTTCCTGTGCTTTGACTAAAGCTTCAGTTTCAGCCATAGAAAAAAGCTTGCGAATTAACAGAATTGAAAAAACAAGACTTGAAACAAAGAAAAGATTTATTGCAACCGGGTATCTGATCAAATTAGCATATAAGAAATTGGCTCCATCAACAAAGCTTGTTAGGTTAATAAATGTAACGAAGAATATATGAAGTAAGAAAACCAAGGTCACGGCCAGGTTTGCTTTTGTTATAACTAACGAATATAAATCTACTAATTTCCACTCTTTTTTCCAGGCTAGAATGCCAATAAGACTAATGAAGATCAGGTGAGGATATGCAATAAAGGTTCGAACAATGTCATTGTTGCGTATTGTGTCAATAGAGAGGCTAAATAATTTAGCTAATAATGGTATAAAAATACTTTCAACAAGTCCGAGAACAATAAGACCAAAAACAGCAATAATGAAGGATTTAATTAATTCAATCCTTAGTATTTTCCAAATACTAAAGCCTAAAATAACAAGCCCGATTAAAGTATGAACCCCAAAAGGAAAATAGAATCTTAATATAGCTAAAATTATGCTGTTTAACATTGCTATAATAAAAATTCTTATAAATCTACCCTTCGGTATATATCCCAACAACACTAAACTTATAAAAACCAGAACCATGCCTTCAGGGATAGATGCAAATATGAAGGAAAAAGGAGTAAGTTTATCCAAAAATCTCACCTCCTCTATAATTATACTAATTTTGTCAAATTCCTGCAAGAAGTTCCATTTTACCGTTTTCTTTATTCAAACTGCCGTAGTTAACCTATGAAATGCCGTGATTATTAAATTAACGGTCAAAGGGGTTCCAAAGCTACTTTGGAACCCCTTTGACCGTTAATCATTTCAAAGCGGCTAAATAACATGCCTAAGCGGCAACATAAATTTCCATGGCAGGAAACGGAAAATTCATCGAGAAGTTATATGCGAAGTAATTAAAAGGGGTGAACATGCAGGAAAACCTATTACGGATCTGCTCAGGGGCAATGTGGTACTATTGAAGCGTAAAACAAAAAATTAGTCGTGAAAAGCTAAAATTTCTTAAACATGGAAATTACCACACGAAAGGAGGTGAGGGGAATGCTAGCTTATATGCTACAAGTTAACCGTGCGCCACCGCAAATAAATATAGTGGTCCGAAGGTAACCTGGGAAAGCCGCACAAGCATTCAACCTGGATAAACCTATTCAAACCACTATACCTATCTAATAGTAGATGCGGAAATTGTAATTTGGCGTAAGGAACTCGTGATCCTATTGACATAAGGAGGAATGGACATTGAAAAAGGTTCTAACATTAATATGTTTATTGGTATTGGTTCTCACTCTTGGGGCAGGAATTGCAATAAGTAACAGTAAAGTCTCGGATGGAGAAGTTGAGCTTCAAAAGGTTATCTCAGCACAGGTTCCTAATGCAGTGGATTACCGTATAGTTCCTTTTAAGGACATCTATGACGACAAAAACTCCAAGGAAGACATAGAATTGAGGACTAAAATCACAAAAGCGATTGAAAACTTAAAGGACTCCAACGAATTAAAAATTGGGGACTTTAAACCGGTTGTCCTTCTTAAAGGAAATGATGCTATAATAGGTATTAAACATCCCGACAATACCATATCTCTAGTAACGTTTGACATGTCAGGAAAGGAAATTAAGAAAATCCATAATGAAAAGAAGGAAGTGAAATAAGATCCGTCGTAAACTTCTTATTTGTTGTTTTACAATTATTGCCATGCTTGGTATAAGTTCCGCAGCCTTAGTACTCCCCCTTAGAGGCTTTGCCCTAAAAAGGGCAGACTATCCCCCATATTCCCTTATTCTCGTTCAATCATAGAATTTCAATATTTTCTAATTCTACCTAGATTTCGCACACTAGACAAAGCGATCTGTAAAATGATTCCAGGTAGAATTTCTAACTTTCTCTACTCAAGTACGAGACCTGACCATCTAAAGCCTTTGAAGCCAACGTTGAATGATTTCGTCCTTGTCCACAAGTTGATTTAACCGTCGAATCAATGGGAAAAATCAACACATAGGACCACATTAGGGTGCCGTCAAAGGCGGGAACATTAAAACAACTTCATTACATCAGAAATTACCTTTTCCTTTACTATTGGTGTAACAGCGGCTCATGCATATTCGATTTGGTATGGAAATGGATATTATGATTTTTATGGTGCTGGAATGACTGTTCGCGTTAATAGTACTTTTGCTTCTGAAAGTAAAGCAGCAGTCGATAATGCACTTTATCAATGGAAAACAGAAGCTTACCTAGGTAATCATATGTTTCGAGGTTCTGATCATTCTATAACTACGTATCCGTTAGATGATGACATAAATGCTATTACAAAATCTAATGCCGGGCCGGACTATTTAATGGAAACTAATGCTACCAATGTTAATATTTTAACTAGATATATTTATGAGTTTGATATTAATGTAAATACATACTATCCGTGGAAGAATAACGGAGATAATGACGCTTATGATGTACAAAATGTTATGACGCATGAAATCGGACATGGACTTGGAATAGCTCATTCTGACGTATCTGGAGCAACAATGGAACCAACCGCTTCGCTAGGGATGACTAGTCAGAGAACTATAGAGGCCGACGATAAAGCTGCGGCAGCATATATCTATTAGGGAGTGAAGAATATGTTGTTTAAGAGGATAATTTTTTTAAGTTTGATTGCATTTATGTTTGGAGTATTAACGTATAATTTTTTACCTAGAACAACGGTTATTAGTGCTCAAATACCTTTACTAGGTAAAAGAGAATTAGTAAACGAATCAGCTGTGATTATCTATGGAAAGGTACTTGATATATACAAGAGCAAATGGAGTAATTCTAATTTCCAAAAAGGGGAAAATATTCCAAATAAAATTGTAACAGATGTTTTAGTTGAAGTGAAAAAGGTATATAAGGGAGAGCCTTACGATAAAAAGGAAATTATTGTGAGAGCAGGAAATTAACACGCGAAGAGATTAATAAAATTAATAGAAAAACCCTTGGTGAATAGGTGAAAAAATAAAAAGAGAGGAATTAAGACCCCTTTTTAAGGAATTGCCAAGCCCGGTCTCAAAAAAAATCTACTTAACTATGACTATTAACTGCAACTATTATCTGCGAAGATTGACAATCCCCGCCGGAGTAGTTTATAATTATCCATAATTAACTCATAATGAATATTAATCCTTCAGGGACAGGTGAAATTCCGTACCGGCGGTAGGGCCCCTGACATCATTTGTCAGGAGCCAAGCCCGCAAGCCCGCAAGGGCAGATCCGGTGAGCCGCGGCCATAAACCAATGAGCCAGGAGGCAATTCCGGAGCCGACAGTTAAAGTCTGGATGGGAGAAGGACAATGCGTACAGCAAGGATGTGCTTTTTGCTGTGTTTGGCGTTTTCTGCAAACCACTATGCCCTGGAGGAATATTCCTCCGGGGTTTTGTGTTTTCCCGGCTGTTTCCCCTGAAGGATGTTTGGAGAGTGATGTCATGACATTAGAAGATAAGCGCTTTATGCGCTTAGCCCTGGACCTGGCAGCTATGGGCAGGGGCAGGACTAACCCCAATCCCATGGTGGGAGCCATAGTGGTGAAAGAGGGCAGGATTATGGGTGAGGGTTATCATCAGAAGGCCGGTACTCCTCATGCTGAGGTTCATGCTCTCAAGGCGGCAGGCCGGGATGCCAGGGGTGCTGCTATCTATGTTACTTTGGAGCCTTGTTCCCATCATGGCCATACTCCCCCTTGTGTAGATGCCATTTTAAAGGCGGGAATCGCCAAAGTAGTAGCAGCTATGACCGATCCCAATCCCCTGGTGGCAGGACGGGGCCTGGAAAAGCTGCGCCGCGCAGGAGTTGAAGTGGTGTCAGGGGTGATGGAAGCCGAAGCAAGGCGGCTAAATGAAGTGTTTTTGAAGTATATAACCACCCGTAAGCCCTTTGTGCTGATCAAGGCAGCTATGACTTTGGACGGGAGAATTGCTACCCGTTCCGGGCACTCCCGCTGGATTACCGGGGAACAGGCCAGGTCCTATGTCCATCAATTGCGTGACGAATATGATGCCATTTTGGTGGGAATCGGGACGGTACTGGCTGATGACCCGGCCCTGACAACCCGCTTGGTGGATAAGTCGGGTCAGGATCCGGTCAGGGTAGTGGTGGATAGTGAAGGCAGGCTGCCCCTGGAAGCCAGGGTATTGACCCAGGAATCAAATGCTTCCACCATAGTAGCGGTTACCCGGAGGGCCCCGGAAGAGAAACTAGCCAAATTGGAAGCAGCAGGGGCCAAAATAGTAGTCGTGAATGAAGACCGTTTAGGAATGGTGGACTTAAATCACCTCATGGATTTGTTGGGACAGCGGGAGATTGCCAGTGTGCTGGTGGAAGGCGGGGCTCAGATAAACTCTGCCGCCCTGGCTGAGGGGATTGTGGACAAGGTAGCCATGTTTATTGCCCCCAAGCTGATTGGCGGCCAGCAAGCACCAGGTCCGGTCGGGGGAGTGGGAGTTGAAACTATGGATAGGGCCTTAAAACTTGAGCAGGTTCAAGTCCGGCAGTTCGGCCAGGATGTCCTGATTGAGGGCTATATTCCGGAAGGAGCGAGGCTATGTTTACCGGAATTGTAGAAGAACTGGGCCGGCTCAGGGGGCTCAAGAAGGGAAGTAAATCTGCCCTCCTGGAAATTGCAGCCAGGGAGGTCCTGCAGGATGTTAAGCTGGGGGACAGCATTGCTGTGAACGGGGTTTGCCTTACCGTTACCGGCTTCACCAAAGATTGGTTCACCGCTGATGTAATGGCGGAAACGCTGGGAAAGACCAACCTGGGCAGCCTGCGGCCGGGGGACAGGGTGAACCTGGAGCGGGCCCTCCGGCTTAGCGGCCGGCTGGGCGGTCACCTGGTGAGCGGTCATATTGACGGGGTTGGTACCATTATTGGCCAGCAAGTGGTGGATATCGCCGTGGTTACCGAGATTGAAGCCCCGCCTCAGGTACTGAAATATGTGGTGGGCAAAGGGTCGGTGGCCATTGACGGAATCAGCCTCACGGTGGTGGAGGTGACTTCCAGGGGGTTTACCGTTTCTTTAATCCCTCATACCGCCAAGCTAACCACCCTCGGTTTTAAGAAGATTGGGGACCGGGTGAACCTGGAAGGGGACGTTATCGGCAAATATGTAGAGCGCTTGCTGCATTTTGAGCGGCCCGGCAACCTGAATCTCGACTTTCTTTCCAAGCACGGATTTTTGTAGGCCGGTAGCTTCACCAACCGGCAATAATACCTGTACAAGGGGTGGATGACTATGAAGTTTAATACTATTGAGGAGGCCATTGCCGACATCCGGGCGGGAAAGATGCTGGTAGTGGTGGATGACGAGGATAGAGAAAACGAAGGTGACCTGGTAATGGCAGCGGAAAAAGCCACTGCCGAGGCTATTAACTTTATGGCTGTTCACGGCAGGGGGCTGATTTGCCTGCCGATCCCGGGAGAGCGGGCGGTCAGTTTAGATTTGCCGCCTATGGTAACTGATAATACTGACCCCCATGGAACTGCTTTTACAGTATCCATCGATCATAAGTCCACTACCACGGGCATATCCGCTCATGAGCGGGCGGCTACCGTCAAGGCGGTTTTAGACCCGGCAACCAAGCCCTCAGACTTGCGGCGACCGGGACACGTTTTCCCCTTGCGGGCCAAAGATGGCGGGGTGCTGCGCAGGGCAGGGCATACGGAGGCAGCCGTTGATTTCGCCCGGTTAGCCGGCCTGATGCCGGCTGGGGTAATCTGTGAAATTATGAAAGAAGACGGCACTATGGCCAGGGTTCCCGAGCTGTTGGAGTTTGCCCAAAAACACGGGTTGAAGATTGTAACCATCGCTGACCTTATTCAATACCGGAGGAAACACGAAAAATTGGTCCAGCGGGTGGAAACTATTCATCTGCCCACCAAGTTCGGAGACTTTATGGCTACTGCCTATGAAAGCATTTTGGACGGGCAGACCCATCTGGCGGTTCACAAGGGTGACCTGGAAAAGGCGGGCAGTGTGTTGGTGAGGGTTCATTCCGAGTGTTTGACCGGCGATGTTCTGGGGTCGGGACGCTGTGACTGCGGGGACCAACTGGCTGCAGCCATGCGCCAGATTGAGAAGGAGGGCACCGGGGTACTCCTTTACATGCGCCAGGAGGGCCGGGGTATTGGCTTGAAGAATAAGATCAAGGCCTATAAGCTGCAGGAACAGGGTGCAGATACCGTGGAAGCCAATGAAGCTTTGGGCTTTGCAGCCGACCTCAGGGATTACGGAATCGGGGCCCAGATACTGGCCGACCTGGGGCTGAAGAAGATCAGGTTATTGACCAATAACCCTAAAAAAGTCCGGGGTTTGGAGGGATATGGCCTGGAGATTGTGGAACGGGTGCCTTTGGAGATCCAGCCTTGTGAAAGCAACGAGTTTTACCTCAGTACCAAGAAGGAAAAACTGGGACACTTGCTGTCCTTTAAGTAAAAAAGCAATAAGCAAATTGCAAAGGGAGGCAGTGACGTGAAGCTATATGAAGGCAAGTTAGTCGGTAAAGGCCTGCGCTTTGGGATTGTGGCAGGCCGGTTTAATGAGTTTATCACCGGTAAACTCCTGGGGGGGGCTTTAGACTCTCTGAAGCGTCATGATGTGGAGGATAAGGATGTAGAGGTGGCCTGGGTTCCCGGGGCTTTTGAGATTCCCCTGGTGGCCCAGAAAATGGCCAAAAGCGGAAAGTATGACGGGGTGATCTGCCTGGGGGCGGTAATCCGGGGTTCAACCCCGCACTTTGATTATGTTTGTGCCGAAGTTTCCAAAGGTGTGGCCAAGATTGGCCTGGATACCGGAGTACCTACAATTTTCGGAGTGCTCACCACCGATAACATTGAACAGGCCATTGAGCGGGCGGGCAGCAAAGCAGGCAACAAGGGATGGGAGGCTGCGGCTGCCGCTATTGAAATGGCCAACCTTTTAAAAACCTGGGAGTAGCAGTATTTAAGAATCTCTAAAAATGATTAATAGCTCACATCTTTGTGTTGAAGATGTGGGCTTTGTTTTTGCCAGCGAGTTAGGCCGGAGCACAGCGGAGCCGGTAATCGGCCTGTTAGACGAAATATCGCGTCTTATTTGTGCGTTTTTTTCACAAAACAGCCTGATTTTTCATAAAAAACATTTGTATTTTGTTGTATTATGAGAAATCTTCACAAAAATGTTTATTTGGAATTAAAAAAGGTTTATAATACTAGTAAATTATCAATTCTGGAGGTTTAACATGTTAGTTGAGTTTAGTGTAGGAAACTATTTATCGTTTAAAAATGTCGTAACATTTAGTTTGGTTGCATCAGGGATAAAAGAACATAAGGACACACACCTCTTCGAAACGAAAAAGTTAAAGCTTCTAAAAAGCGCTGTTGTCTATGGTGCTAATGCAAGTGGTAAAAGTAACCTTTTTAGCGCTATGGCTTTTATGACCGAGTTTGTACTCAACTCCTCAAAAGGATACCAAATTGGTGAAAAAATTGATGTTGAAAGCTTCAGGTTAAGTACAGAGACCATTAATAAACCAAGTTTTTTTGAAATTGTTTTAGTTCAGAATAATGTGTTGTATCGTTACGGATTTGAAGTTAACAAGTTAGAAGTTGTTAGAGAGTGGTTGTATTTTACTCCAAAGAACCAGGAAATCCAGTTGTTCGAGAGAAACGGTAGTACTTATAGTATTTCTGATCATTTTAAAGAGGGTAAAAATTTATTTGAAAAGACTAGAAACAATGCCCTTTTTGTTTCTGTAGTTTCACAATTTAACGGAGAAATTGCCACGTCAATAGTCAAATGGTTTGGTGAGCTATTTAACATTTCCGGTTTAACGGATTCTTATAGAGATATTACAACAAGCATCTTAGAAAACAAAAACCTTAAAAATACTTTCATAAATCTTATTAGAATGGCGGATTCGGGAATAGAGGATGTAAAAATCAAAAATAAAATTAAACTCGGTTTTGAAATAGTACCAGGTAAAAATGAGGAATGGCAGTTCGACCACACAGTGACCAATATAAGCACATTTCACAAAAAATACAGTCCAAATAACAAATTTATTGAACTAGAAGAATTTCAACTAACCAAACATGAATCTCGAGGTACCGAAAAACTTTTTTCTTTGTTAGGGCCTATAATTGATACGTTACAAAAAGGTAGTATTTTAATTGTTGATGAATTTGATTCTAGGTTGCATACCTTGTTAACACGATTTATTGTTGGCCTTTTTAATTCAGTTGACAAGAACCCAAACAACGCCCAACTAATTATTAACACGCACGATACAAACCTATTGAGTAGAAAAATTTTTAGAAGAGATCAGATTTGGTTTACCGAAAAAGACCGTTATGGTGCTACTGACCTCTATTCTTTGGTAGAGTACCAAAAGGTTAGAAACGATTCGTCTTTTGAGAAAGATTACCTAATAGGTAAATATGGAGCTATACCTTTTGTTGGAGACTTAGATTTCAATATTAACCAGGAGGATACAAAATAGTAATGGGGAGCGACGACATATTTAAAAAAGACGATCAAGTGCGGAGAAAAATTATAAGAGAAGGACAAGCTTTAGAGATCCTAGAGAAAGACTATTGATTGTATGTGAAGGTTCAAAAACAGAACCAAGGTATTTCGAGGGTTTCCGTTTAACCAATGTAAAGGTAGTTGGAACTGGTTACAATACCGATAGCCTTGTACAGTATGCAATTCAGTTAAAAAGAGACGCTCAAAAGGAGAAAGAACCCTTTAATCAAGTTTGGTGTGTTTTTGACAGAGATTCATTTCCTGTCGCTAACTTTAATAACGCACTCACCTTGGCAAGGCAACATAGTATTAACACAGCTTATTCAAACGAAGCATTTGAATTGTGGTATTTGCTGCATTTCCATTATTACGAATCAGCTATATCAAGAGACGATTACATTACAAAGCTAGATGGCCTACTAGGTTTTAAGTACCAAAAAAACTGCCAGACAATGTTTGATGAACTAGTAGAAAAACAAGACATAGCGATAAGAAATGCTGAGCGACTTCTATCACAATACCCTGATATCGACCCAGTGAATAACAATCCTTCAACTACTATCCACGTATTGGTCAAAGAGCTAAACAAATGGGTGCGGTAAGGAATCTGAATGGGGGGTGTTTACTTTTGATTGAACGCTTCAGTTCACCAAATCCAAGATTGGCTTAAGCTCCTGCTTAAGGTCCGGCATTCCGGCAAAGAGGTCACCCACCTTCCCGATGCGTTCGGCCAGATTGGCGATATGGATATCCCCTGGTTTTAACAGGCCTTGCTCCAGTTCCTCCCAGCTAAGGGGGCAGGATACCGGGGCGCCGGGCTCCGGCCGCAGGCTGTACACCCAGGCCATATTCTTGCCCCAGGCATTCTGCAGGTAGTCCAGGTAAACTCTGCCGGTCCGGTCCTTTACCCGGTGCTCCAGGGTGGCTTTCCGGGGATGATGTTGGACAATCAGTTCACAGATGAAGCGCAGGGCTGTCCTAACTTCTGCATAGGTGTGGACCGGATTTAACGGTAGAAGAATGTGCAGCCCGGTGGCCCCTGAAATTTTGGGAAATACCTGTAGGCCAAATTCCTGCACAGCGCCCTTGATGAGCAGGGCCAGGTCAATGGTATCGTCAAAGCCAGCCGGGGACGCAGGGTCCAGGTCAAAGATGGCCAAATCGGGAACATGGAGGCTCTCTACTGTGGAGAGGGGGCAATGGATTTCAATACAGCCTTGATTAACAACCCACAGCAGGGAAGCCTGGTCTTCAACCAGTACATAGTTAACAATTTTATCCTGGCTGTCGGAAGCGATTGGCGCGGTTTTAAGCCACTCCGGGGCATATTCCGGGCAATCCTTCTGGTAGAAATAATGGCCTGTAATCCCGTCAGGATAGCGTTTCATGGTCAGGGGACGATTTTGCATATAGGGCAGCATAATGGGGGCCACCTGGGCATAGTACGCCAGGAGGTCCCCTTTGGTATATCCTTCAGGCCAGAATTGTTTATCAAGATTGGTCAGCTTTAATTCCCGGCCGTCAACTTCGACAATTTTATCCATTGGCTCAACTCCATCGTTCAAAGACTAATCCACTACTGGGACAGGCGGCATTCCTCCGGTTCTTTGTCAAATCTAAGCCCATTGAAGCTGCTGTGCCGGATTTCCCCACTATTCGTCCGCTCCAGGAATTTCACTGTACACACTAATTCGGGCGCCACCCATTCTGCTTGCGGGAGGGTAGGAAAGTGGTCCAGGGGGCTCTGCTCTCTTTTCAGCGGCTGCAGAAGTTGTTGAATTTCCTGTATGCCCTCCTCGCTGAGCCCCGACCCGACCAGCCCGGCATAGACCAGCCTATCACCCTGATAGCCTCCTAAGATCAGCGAACCCAGGCTCTGCCGGCGGCCCTTGCCTCTGGTATAGCCGCAGATAACCAGGTCTTCTTCAAAAATACGCTTAATCTTGTGCCAGCAGTGGGAACGTTTCCCGGGGAAGTACAGGCTGTCCAGTTGTTTGGCTATCATGCCTTCCAGTTCCAGCCGGCAGACAGCCTGATAGAATTCCACCCCATCCTTGAGGATATATTCGCTCAGCCTGAGGTTTGGGCAGGATACCGGCAGGTCGGCCAGCAACTGTTTTCTAGCCTTAAGGGGCAGGCCCATCTGACTTTCTCCTTTGTAGTACAAAAGGTCAAAGACCATCAGGACCGCAGGGTAAGTGGCTGCAGCCTGGCGAATCCGGAAGTTATTATGCAGCCTGTCCCTGGCCAGCAGCCGGTGAAAGGATGGCTTATCCCCTTCAAAGACCACAATTTCCCCGTCCAGGATCATCGGCCCCCCGGTGACTTCCCGGTGCAGGCCTGCCAGTTCCGGGTAACGGTAAGTCAGGTCATTGCCGTTGCGGCTGTATAGTACCGTCTCCCCGGTAAGATAGGCCAGGCAGCGGATTCCGTCCCACTTGACCTCAAAGAGGAAGTCCGGAGAATCAAAGGGCTCCCCGGTTATAGCCAGCATAGGCTTCAGCAGGGGGAGTTTGGGGGATGGTTTTGCCATGAAAGCACCTCCTCCGTGGGGTTTCCGCTACCCCGTTTTGGACTTTTCCGTTTTGGCTAATTGGATACTGGCCTTTAAGGCTTCCATGAGGTCGACAACCTTGCCGGCCGGAGCCTGGGCGGGCACGGTAACTTCCTCGCCGGCAATTTTGGCTTGGATAACTTCCATTAGGGCTGCCCGGTACTCGTCAGTATATTTTTCCGGCTCAAAAGAGGCAGCCAGGTTATTGATCAGGCTGATAGCCATCTTGAGTTCATTGTCATGGAGGTCTGCTTTGTAATTCAGCTCAGGCAGGAGCTTAGCAGAACGGATTTCCTCCGGAAAGAACATGGTCTCCATAACCAGGGCGTCCTCATGTACTCTGATGGCGGCCAGGGACTGTTTGGAGCGGATTACTACCTTGGCAATAGCGATTTTGCCGGTGTCTTCCATGGCTTTTTTGAGCAGGGCATAGGCCTTCTGACCCCCGTCATTGGGGGCCAGGTAGTAAGATTTATCGTAGTAGAGGGGATCAATTTCCGCCAGGTCGACGAAGTCCAGGATTTCCACCGCCCGGGTAGTGGCAGCCGGGAGGTTTTCCAGGTCCTCTTCAGCGATAATTACATATTTGCCTTTTTGGTACTCATATCCCCGGACAATCTCCTCCATAGGCACCTCCCGTTGACAAGCAGGGCAGACCTTTTGATACTGAACCGGGGTTTTGCAGACTGAGTGCAGGTAATTAAACTTAATATCCTTTTTCTCGGTAGCTGTGTAGAGTTTCACAGGTATGTTTACCAGGCCGAAGCTGATGGCCCCTTTCCACATGCTGCGCATAAATGTTCACTCCCCTGGAAGCAATGAGTAGCTCCTTCTAGTATTATTGCCTGAAACTTACTTGATAATTAGCTTTTCCCCCAGCATGCCGGTACGACGGATTTTTGCGCTGACTTCCAGGCTGACCTCTGTTTCCGGATAAATCTCCTCCCACCGGTTCGCGATTTTGTGCCATTCTTTTGGGTACTTCCGGTGGATAATATCCCCAAATCCAAAGATATCTGCTTTAAACTC
>JAJZTU010000323.1 GCA_021848765.1 Bacillota bacterium | reverse complement strand
CTGTGCTAACGCGGTAGTGGTACGGGCGGCTTTAAGGCCAACCGGGTCGTTAAATGACATCCCCTCTCGCAAACTGTTGGTATGAATGTACGTTTTTCCATTCATGTCTACCAACACGAGATATTCCCCAGACCCGAGATTTTGTTGAAAGAGATTGCGAATGGCGCTTTCAGCCTCTTTTAAATCCTTTGCTTTAGCTAGGATATTGGCACATTCCCTGGCAACAAAAGTTACTTTAGTAAGACCCTTTTTGGCTGTACTGCTGTGAATATAGCTTTCCTGCCCGATTTTACTCACCCCTATCAAGTTATAGAAAAGCAGCCCAAATTAACAGCTCAATCCGGAATTTTAGAGCCTGGTAAAACCCCTGACAGTCTCATTTTAAAACAAGTTTATCTTTGGTAATATTAGACATGAATTTCATAATTCCTTCCCATTTCGGCAAAAATAGACAAATTTTAAATACCTTTGGATTAGCCATAAAATTGTCTTATAAAAAGGATAGCTGGCTAGAATATTTACCGTTTAGGCCAAAGGAAAACTAATGACTACTGTAGTACCCTGACCAAGTTTACTGGAAATCTCCAATTTACCGCCCATACTCTCCACAATCCGGTTGGTTACCATTAAACCCAGACCGGTCCCGGTAGTTTTGGTTGTAAAGAAGGGGGTACCCACCTTCCCCATAACTTCAGCGGCAATACCAGACCCTTTATCTGTTACCTGGATAATGGCCTCAGACCCTCTGGCAAAGGCCTCGATGGTCACTGTTTCCCCATCCGGTGAAGCTTCAACAGCATTCTTAACAATGTTAATCAAAGCCTGTTTGGTATGATTGGGGTCACCGGAAACAGTCAGCGCTTCCGTAACAATTTTCACATTTAATTCTATGTTTCTCCTGGTAGCCTCTGGTGATAGACGAATTAGGATAGACCAGTACCTGGCCTATCCGGTCGATCATAATTACATAACCATTGTTACTTACCTTGATATTGGCAAAATCCCTGGCTACTTTCTCCATACTGATTACAGCGCCGGCAAACCCCGAAATTCGTTTCTGCTGGCCCGGTATGGGGGAGATTATCACAACTTTAACCGGGTCTTTCCTGCGATTAAGTAATTCTACGATGGTTCCCTGATCTGCCGCTTTTTGTAGAAATTCGCCCGGTACCTTAACTGCTGCTGTTGATTGAGGGAAAACCGCCACTTCCTGTCCCTGGCGATTTAGGATAAAGTAGCTTTCGGCGTCATAGCTGCGTTTGGAGTTACCCAAGGTATCCATAATTTCCTTATTGTCGCCTAAATTACCGGCCAAAGCTTTTTCTTGGTGGTTAAAGCCTTGCAGCGTACATTTAATGCTCCGGATATAGGTATCCAGGTATTGGGCGGTGACTTTTGCCAATTCTATATTCTTCTTTTTTTCATCTTCAATCTTGGTTCTAATATTTTCATAAAATGTGAACCTCTCCCGCCTACGCATACGCTAAGAGGCGGGAGCTTCAAGAAACATATCTTCAAATTGGCGGGGCGGAAGCTCGTTTGAGCCTCCTCATGCACTAGACATGCCCGCCAATTTGTTGACGCTCCCGACAACACCAGAGTTCTGCTTCTCCGGTGGCCTTGGTTCCAGGCATCTACTACTTTCTACCTCAACCGGTAGGCCGTAGATACGTGATCTTATCAATCTCCCAATCGAATGTACGGATTTCTCCATACTTGTGCTTGGCCAGGATATTCCTTGCTCCATGAATGTCACGGTGCATTGTATATCCGCAATGGCACTTGTATATCCTGCCGGATACTTTCTTCCTCCGACCACAGACATGGTATGTCTGTGTAGTATGGCTCTCGTCTATTTTGGAGAGTTCTATTCCCAAGGCTGCCAACTTATACGACAACATCACGATCAACACTCCAAACGGCCACTGGCTCATGCGTTGGTTATGCCGGGGTGTACGCCGCTTCTTCTTTGGATTGTTTTTCTTACGATTGGACGTATTCCGCTGGACACCTTCTACATCACCGACAACCACAGTTTTCACCTGCTGCTCATCTGCCCAGACTGCAAATTTACGGCTCATTTTATGGAGAATGTCCTGTTGCTGCCTGTCCGTCTTGCTGCTAATCTTATTTATCGCCCGCTGTAACTTTTTCCACCGGCGGCTGCCCTTTTTACAGCGGGATTGCTTTTTGCGTAGCTTAGCGTGTTTTTTGTTCCGCAGGCGTTTTATACTCCGCAACTTCCTGGATGTGATGATCAGGGCCTGTCCGGTGTCTGCAACTGCGGCAATACCGTGAATCTCGCCCATGTCGATAGCAGCTATGCCTGTATGAGAATTTGCTGTGGGGCATATCCCGTCCTCATAGCTGATTGCCAGCATCAGTTTCCGGTCCCAGATAAGCTCGATCTCTTGGACTTTCCCTGGCGGGATACGGGAGGCATGGACAATGACCGGCTTTTCCCGTTTTCCCTGATGTATCCCCATAGAGAGTTGGATTTTCCCATTGGAGTGGATGGCAAAGCCGTCTTTCTTCCATCGCGTTGGGTAGTTACGTTTCGTCCTATACGGGTAACGGATATGTTCATATCCCGCCTGCTTTGCTTTCCAGGCATTTTTCCGGGCTACAAGATAGCGTTCCTGTACAGATTGGATACTCTGACTATGCAGGTGATACCGGCCTCTGGTCAAAGCCTGTAATTGCGTTTTACCAATCCATTTGCCTGTTTGTTTGTGATGCTCTTTGGCATGAATCAGGCAATCGTTCCATACCCTGGCAGATTCCCGGTTACAGGCGAACAACCGATCAAGGTCAATCTTAGATGTTTGAAAAGTGGTCTTTATTACACGGATCATTCTAATTTCACCACCTTTACTGCGTATTTGACCACTTTTATTTTACCATTAGATGGTCAACGGAACAAGTGTTTTATCTTGGTTTGTGGAATTTTTTGGTGAAAGCGGGAAGCGGCATTCATCCCCCACTTTAGAAGTGAGGGTCTTCTGCCGAGCGATGATAAAATAAGCTAAGGCCAGGCAAGGTATCAAGAGCATTGCTACTATCACCGAAGCTTGACGGGTGGTATTGTTGAAACTAAACAAAGTCCTTTCCTCCTGTTTAGACATGGTTTATTAGTTAAAAGTTCCGCTTACTGGTTTCGACAAAAATCAACCAACTCCTGCAAATAATTCCAGCAACTAGCTGGCAAAAAAAGAAAACAATCGTTCGGAAATTCTGCTAATTAATATTGACACGAACGACTGTTCTTGGTATAATCTGGATACAGGAGGTGAAGGCCTGTTTTAAGAACCGGCAATAGGAAGATCTTAATCCTGAAAGGTTGTGCAGATATTATTCTGTTGGGCCCAACAACCAAGCAGTGTGTTAAACTTCGCTTTTGCGGTAAAACGAACGATATAGGCCAAACGTTATGAAGATTACCGATGTCAGAATACAACCTGTTAACCACTCGGGCAATACTAAAGCCTTTGCTTCAGTAACAATTGATGATGCTTTTGTAGTTCATAACCTCAGGGTCGTTCATGGAAGATACGGATTATTTGTTTCCATGCCCTTCAAAAAGGTAGGTGATCAGTTTTTTGATATCTCTCACCCGATAACTGCTGAAGCACACGAAAGGCTTAGTCAGGCAGTGTTGCAGGAATATCAGCATAGTCTGATGAATCAAATCTAGATTGTTATACCACTACCGGGAATTTTCCAAAATCAGGTCCTAA
>JAJZTU010000322.1 GCA_021848765.1 Bacillota bacterium | reverse complement strand
GAAGGGCGGCAAATCCGGGCAATCTTGCCGCATCCTCATTTACCTTGGGATTATATTTCATGGTACAGGAACCCAGGGGATAGAACCCGGAATCAACTCCATGGTTTAATTTGGATAGTCCCGTAAAGTGACGGACTGCGTCCAACTCACTGACCTCAGGTAAATTGGGAGCTTCCTCCCTTAAATATTCCCCTGGGATTAATTCATCCAGAGAACGGGCAGGCACATCAATTTCCGGTAGACTGACCGCCCTTCGCCCCGGCCTGCTGACCTCAAAAATTAACCGCTCAGTCATTATTTCCCCTCCTGTCCGGGCATTCACCCATTGCGGCTACCAAGGCCGTCATTTCCTCCCGGGTCCGCTTCTCGGTAACACAAAGCAGCATGTGGTTCTTGAGTTCAGGATAGAATTTGCTTAAATCAAGCCCGCCAATGATTTTGGCCTTAAGCAGCGCCTGGTTGATTTCCTGTACCGGCCGGGGAGTGCTGACCACAAACTCCTTAAAAAACGGCGCCTGGAAAGCCGGACTGATCCCGATGCCTTTCAATTGCTCTTTTAAGAAATTAGCTTTCTGCAAACACAGTTTAGCTACTTCTACCAGCCCCTGTTTACCCAGCATAGTTAGGTAAATGCTTGCCGCCAAAGCACACAGGGCTTCGTTGGAGCAGATATTGGAGGTGGCTTTTTCCCGTCGGATATGCTGTTCCCTGGCCTGGAGAGTTAACACAAAAGCCCTTTGACCCCGGGTATCCACAGTTTGGCCGACTACCCGCCCGGGCATCCGCCGGATTAATTTGCCGGTACAGGCGAAGAAGCCCAATTGAGGTCCGCCGAAACTAACCGGATTACCCAAAGCCTGCCCTTCCCCAACTACAATATCAGCCCCATAACCGGCCGGAGCCTTTAAGACAGCCAGGGAGATTGGGTCTACTACCGTAATATACAATCCACCTTTAGCATGAACAATTTCACCGATTTCCTGCACCTTTTCCAAAGCGCCAAAGAAGTTAGGGTGTTGGACAATAACACCTGCAGTTTGGTCATCCACCAATCCGGCCAAGGCCTCCGGATCAGTTATCCCATTACTGAAGGGGGCCTCCACTACCTGGATATTCTGTCCTTGGGCATAAGTTTTCAGCACGGCCCGGTATTCAGGGTGGACAGTGGACGATACCACAATTTTTTTCCGGCGTTGGCTCTCACAAGCCATCAGCGCCCCTTCCGCCATGGCTGTAGCCCCGTCATACATAGAGGCATTGGCGGCATCCATGCCTGTCAGTTCACAAATCAGGGATTGGTATTCAAAGATAGCCTGCAAAGTACCCTGGCTGATTTCCGGCTGGTAGGGCGTGTAAGCGGTGTAAAATTCCGACCTCAGCAGCATATGGTTAATCACACTTGGGATAAAGTGGTCATAAGACCCCGCCCCCAGAAAAGATACAAAATCATTTAAGCTGCCGTTCCGGTTGCTTAACTCCTGAAGATGCCCGGTTAATTCCAGCTCGGACATCGGCCCGGGAATATTTAACCGCCGCTGCAGGCGGACCGACCGGGGAATATCGGCAAAAAGCTCCTCCATGGTTTCTACCCCGATAGTTTTTAACATTTCCCGGCGCTCTGCTTCGGTATGCGGTAGGAAGTTCATTTTACTCCTCCTCTGCTAAAAACTGCTCATACTCCTCAGCGGTAAGCAGACCATCCAGTTCAGCGGGTGCGGAAATCTCCAACACCACAATCCAGCCCTCCCCGAAAGCATCCCGGTTCACCGCATCAGGGGAGTCCTCCAAGGCTTTATTAACTTCCACAACTTTTCCGCTGATAGGAGAATAAACGTCTGATACAGCCTTAACTGATTCTATTGTACCCAGGGAATCATGAGCGCCGAATTCTGCGCCTGCTTCAGGCAATTCAACGAATACCACATCTCCCAGCAGGCTTTGGGCATGGTCAGTTATCCCGATCACAGCCCTGTCTCCTTCTACCTTTACCCATTCATGTTCTTTAGTATACTTTAGTCCTTGTGGATTACTCATGTTAATTAAGCCTCCCTTTTGTAAAATGGTGTTTTAATAACCTTGGCCTTAACCCCTTTGCCCCTGATGACCACTTCTATTTCGGTGTCCAGAGCAGCAAACCGGGGACTGACAAAACCAAGACCTATGTTTTTATCCAGTGACGGGGCATAGGAACCGGTGGAAACCCAGCCGATTTCCCGGCCGTCAGCAGCCAGTGGGTAATGACTTCTGGGAATACCTCTTTCAATCATTTCAAAACCCACCAGGCGCCGGGTAAGTCCCTCCTGTTTTTGTTTAACCAAGGCCTCTTTACCGTTAAAGTCTGCTTTATCCAACTTAACGAAAATTCCCAGACCCGCTTCTAACGGGGTTATTTCGGAAGACAACTCCTGACCGTAAAGGGGTAATCTGGCCTCAAAACGCAGGGTATCCCGTGCCCCCAAACCAATGGGCAAAATTCCTTCGTCCTGACCCACAGCCAGGATTTTATCCCAGAGCAGACCGGCAAATTCAGGCGGCAGATAAATTTCAAAACCGTCTTCACCGGTGTATCCTGTCCGGGAGACAAGGCATTCCACCCCATCCACCCGGAAAGAATCAAACCAGTAGTACTGGAGGGAAGCCAGGTCATAATCCGTTAACTTCCCGAGAATGGATTCCGCCTTGGGTCCTTGTAAAGCCAACTGGGCGGTTTTGGCAGAGATGTTTTCCACAGTCACATCCAACCCCTGGGCATTTTTAACCAGCCACTCATAATCCTTATCTGTATTGGAAGCATTCACTACCAGGAAATAATGGTCGTCAGCCATCTTGTAAACCAGCAGGTCGTCCACCACTCCCCCGTGCTCATAACACATGGGAGTGTACAGGATTTGTTTTAGCTGCAGCTTGCCGGCATCATTGGTGATAACCTTATTAACCAGTCTTAAGGCATCAGGACCCATAACATAGACTTCCCCCATGTGGGATACATCAAAAAGTCCGGCCTTGGCCCTTACGGCCCGGTGTTCTTCCAGGATTCCGGAATATTGGACAGGCATATCCCAGCCACCGAAATCCACCATCTTGGCCCCCAATTTTCGATGTTGCGCATTAAGGGGCGTTTTTTTCAAAGCTGCATTTGTCACACATCTCACCTCTTCTTTTTTTGAGTTTTATTGATAGAGTTTAAAGGAATTAAAAAAGGACAGTAAGTACAACAGCAATCTAAGTCGCTGTTATACTTCTGTCCCTTGTACCTGAGAGAATACTTGAATAATCAAGTTACTCCTTTGGTGTCCTGCCTAAGCAGGATCTCTCCAGAAACCCGTCTGACGACAGTACTTTTGCCTGAGAGCTTCAGAACTTCCTCAGCCTGGAAGTCCTTTATTCCTTCGGCGCCCCGGTCAGCCAGTGCTTTCCAAGGTCTCTCCTGTCGCCTTCATCCGGCTATATTTACCTGTACAGGAATAATTCGATATGTTTTCCGTAAATCCTCCTGGTTTAATAAATAATTTTTTCGGGTCCGGCTCGGATACATAGTTTTCACCCATTCCTGAATGGTATTACCCTCTTCATAGGCTTTTATAAATTTTCCAGTTCTTCCTTAAAGAACTTCTCCAACCTGGCCATTGCTGCTCCTTTGTCTTCTCCCTCAATCATAACGGTAATAGCTTGTCCTGATTGTATACCTAAGGCTAAAACACCAATTATACTTTTTGCAGTAATTTGTCTGTCCTGATATTTCAAG
>JAJZTU010000321.1 GCA_021848765.1 Bacillota bacterium | reverse complement strand
AGACAATCCGCACCCAAAAAACTACTATTGTCCTGGATCCCAGGGTGGCTACAAGTTTTCTCGGGGTACTGGCGCCGGCTCTGTCCGCGGATGCTGTCCAAAAGGGGAAATCCCTCTTCGCCGGAAAGGTTGGACAAAAGGTAGCCGCTCCGTTAGTCACCATCATAGACAACGGTCGCCTGGAAGGAGCGGTAATGTCTTCGCCTTTTGACGGAGAAGGAGTACCAACTTCAGAAACTATTTTAATCAAGGACGGTATTCTGGAAGGCTATTTACATAATGCTTATACTGCCGCTAAGGCTGGGGTGAAATCTACGGGCAACGGCGCCAGGGGTTCTTTTAAAGGCACCCCGGATGTAGGGGTAACCAATTTTTATATCCAACCAGGGCAGGTAAGCCGGGATGAACTCTTAAAGGGTGTAGACCAAGGCCTGTATATAACTGAAGTATTGGGCATGCATACCGCTAACCCAATTTCCGGTGATTTCTCCATTGGGGTGTCCGGCCTTTGGATTGAAAAGGGGACTTTTACCTATCCTGTCAGGGGGGTAACAGTAGCCGGAAACCTCCTGGAACTGCTAGGCCAAATAGAAGCAGTGGCCACTGACCTCCGCTTTATGGGGAGCAAAGGCGCTCCCACCGTCCGCGTCGGCAGCATGATGCTGAGCGGTCATTAAGCCGCCAAACTCAGACTTTCCAAGCGAAGCAAAATGTGGTAAAATGCTGGGGGATACTTTTTCACAAAGTCCTATAGGCGGTGAACAGATTTGAAAAAAGTAATGGTTATTCACGGCCCCAACTTGAATCTCCTGGGAGTACGGGAACCAGGTGTCTACGGCCTGGCTACCCTGGATAAAATCAATGCCTTGCTGCTGGATACCGCCAAGGAACTAAAGCTTACTGTGGATTTCTTCCAATCCAACAGTGAAGGGGAAATTATTGACTGCATCCACCGGGCTCTGGGACAAGTTCAGGCGATCATTATTAACCCCGGAGCGTACACCCATTATAGTATAGCCATCAGGGATGCTCTGGCTGCGGTGGCCATTCCCACAGTAGAAGTGCACATTTCCAATGTCCAGGCCAGGGAGGAATTCCGGCGCCATTCTGTAATCGCACCGGTTGCAGTGGGGACTATTGCAGGCTTCGGAATTCAGAGCTATGTCCTGGCGCTCCGGGCAGTGGACGCTTTGCTAAACAAGGGGGATTAGGGTGCAACGCCGTTTAGAAAAGTTTCGTTCCCTGTTAAATGAAAAGGGTAGAGCAGCCGCCCTCATCATGAGGCCGGAAAACCGGATGTACTTAAGCGGATTTACCGGCTCGGCCGGTTACCTGTTTATTTCCCGGGATAAAGCCTTTCTGCTCACTGACAGCCGCTACACTGAACAGGCCAGGGAGCAGGCCCCTTACTTTACAGTAGTAGAGCATGCTGTTAAGTGGGAGGACAAGTTAGGGGAGTTTGTCCGGGAGGCCGGAGTGGGGGAAGTAGTTTTTGAAAAAGACTATGTCACCTACGCCCAGTACCAAAACCTCCGGGATAAGCTGGATACGGTCGGATGGATACCCGAAGAGGGATTGGTAGAAAAGCTGCGCATTATCAAGGATGAACAGGAACTTACCCTGCTGCGCCAGGCAGTGGCTATGGCTGACCAGGGTTATGAGCATATTCTGGGGTTTATTAAACCCGGCCGGACTGAGGTTGAGGTGGCGGTAGAACTGGAATTTTTTCTCCGCCGGGCCGGTGCGGAAAAAGCAGCTTTTGACTTTATTGTAGCCTCTGGACCGCGCTCTTCCCTGCCCCACGGTAAGGCCTCCGCCAAGCTGATTCAAGCGGGTGAACAGGTAAAGATGGACTTCGGGGCAGTATTCCGGGGTTATCACTCAGACATCACCCGGACCGTGTTTATGGGAAAAGCTGATGCTAAATTTAAGGAAATCTACCACATCGTCCTGGAAGCCCAGGAAAGAGCTATAGCTGCTGTGGCGCCTGGAAAGACCGGTATAGAGATTGACCGGGTAGCCAGGGATTTTATCACCGCTAAAGGATATGGCGGGAATTTCGGTCACGGGTTGGGCCATGGGGTAGGTTTAATGATTCACGAGGGACCCAGGGTTTCCTCGGCAGGGGATGAAGTTCTGGAACCGGGAATGATTCTGACAGTAGAGCCAGGCATTTACCACCCAGGGTGGGGGGGAGTGCGTATTGAAGATTTGGTCCTGGTAACAGCTACTGGCTGTGAGATACTTACTAAAGCCCCCAAAACTCTTCAAGAGCTTACATTACATAATTAGGAGGTTAGCAAAACATGATTTCCAGTAATGACTTTCGGACCGGGATGACCATTGAGCTTGACGGGGATGTATTCTCCATTGTGGATTTCCAGCACGTTAAGCCGGGCAAAGGCTCTGCCTTCGTACGGACCAAACTGAAGAATGTGAAGACAGGCGGTGTGGTGGAAAAGACCTTTAACGCCGGTGAAAAAGTTCCCCGAGCGCATGTAGACCGCCGGGAAATGCAGTACCTGTATAATGACGGAGAGGCTTTCAATTTCATGGATACAGAGTCCTTTGAACAGTTTACCCTGACCAAGGAGCAACTGGGCGATGGAGTTAAGTATCTGAAGGATAATATGAATATCGGTGTAATGACGTTCCAGGGCAAGACCATCGGTATTGACCTGCCAAACTTTGTGGAGCTGAAGGTTATTGACACTCCGCCCGGAATCAAAGGTGATACCGCTTCCGGCGGTACCAAACCCGCTACCGTGGAAACCGGCGCCGTTGTTCAGGTTCCTTTCTTCGTGGAAGTCGGGGATGTGCTGCAGATTGATACCCGGACCGGCGCCTACCTAAAGCGGGCCTAGCCGGCGCCTATACCGGAATAAGCCGGTGTTAAGCTGGCCTCAGCCGGTATAATTACCCCTGAAACTGGCAAACTATATGATATATGCGGCCAAACCTAAGGGCTGCGAATAGATTACAAAAGGAGGTCTTATCTTGAAGGAGCTCAAGCAAAGGGTTAGCTACCTACAAGGACTGGCTGACGGTCTTGACGTTGGCAAGGAAACCAGGGAAGGGCGTCTCCTCAATGAAATTATTGATGTCCTGGGACAGTTTGCCGACTATATAGAGGACCTGGATTCCGCGCAGGCTGAATTAGAAGATTATGTGGAGAGCATCAATGAGGATCTCAATGACCTGGAGGATGAGGTCTTTGATGATGACCATGGCTGCAGCTGTGATGACGATGAATTCGTAGATGTAGAATGTCCCAAGTGTCATGAGATTGTCTGCTTTGAGGCCGACATCCTGGATGACGAGGACTCCATTGAGGTTACCTGCCCCAACTGCCATGAGGTTGTCTTTGTAAATGACGGGGAAATCCTGGAGATGGAAACAGAAGAACATTTAGACAGTCATGTTGCTAAAAAGGACGAGGATATTTAGGTTTACGCACGCTAAAGGCCTTTTCGGTCGTCAGACCGGAAAGGCCTATTTATTTTGTATGAATCCTGAGAAGACCACAAACACAACTTGGACAGCGGAATCTCGAAAGCATTTAGTACAGAAAGACTAATTTCGTACCAGCTAAAAGGGTTTTCAGCTGCACGCAGAGAATACTTAACAAATTTAGCAATGCCGGCAACTAAATGTTTCGCAATGGTAGCAACTAACTTCTGGAACAACAAGGGGTAACGGACCAGAATTAGCAGCTATTACATTTAAAATTTTTGGGAGAAACTATAGAAAAAGGTC
>JAJZTU010000320.1 GCA_021848765.1 Bacillota bacterium | reverse complement strand
CTGTAGGACCCAATTCAGTGGTGATGACAAATTGTTTACCCAGTTTTTCTTTTAGCCCCATTACATCCTCTCCCTTCTACTTGCAATGCATTTTGTTCAACTGCATATTGAAATTGCATGATGTCCTTTTATAGACCTGCAAAGTGGGGAGATTCCGGCAGGTATTCTTCCTCATGGCGGGTGTTATATTCCACTTCCCTGGCAAAGCGCCTGACCAGGTAATCCTGGTCCCGCAGGTAGGTTTCCAAGGGAGTAAAGCCACACTTCCGGGGGTTAAAAATCTTGGCAGTATACAGGGCCAGGTCACCCCACAGGCGGCCGAAGATTTTGCGTTCCCGGACATTGTTCATAATCTGCTCCAAAACCTCCTGGGTATTGATGCAGCGGCTGTCGTCAACTTGAACCAGGCTGTTTAACAAGCTGGCAGCCTGGACCACTACCTTGGGAGAAACTGAGGATAAAAAGGGTAAAACCTCGGGTATCAAGTCCTCATGAGGAAAAGCATAGAGGGCAGCCAGCGCTCTTTCCTGGTCAGGCGGATTGGTAGCCTTTTTTAGGTGCTTCACCAGCGCAGTTTTAACCGGTTCCGGGGATTGACCGGTTAGCGCGAGTTCAGCCAATGCTTCGATGGCCGCTGAGCGCAGGTGGACATCACCCTGGTTTAGCAGGCGGGTTAGCTGGGGAATGCCTTCAATGCCAAAAGTAAGCAGTATGGAGCGGAAGGTCTGAAAACGTTGGGCTGACCGTACAGCGCCGGGCTTGCCCAGGATTCTCTCCTCCCCTTCCAGGTAGAAATCTAAAATCTGGGGGAGGATTGCTTCTGCAGGACCCAGGTTGCGCAACTTGGCAAGTAACTCCTGGTCTTTACCCCTGGGAGCTGCAACTTTTCCCCCAAATGCCTCCCACCACTCCTGAAGCACCAGGTCCAGGGAGTTAAGCTTATCTCCAGACCAAAAGCAGTAATAGTTTCCCCAATATAAGGAATCATCAGGGTCAGGCTCCCCGTTTAAAGACCCGGGGTAATCCAGGCCGGATTCATTCATGGCTAGTTCCCAGGCTAGTTCTCTGACATAAAGCCGCATAGAAAAACTGGGGTCATTTCCCAGGGTATAGAGAAAATGCCAGAATTCATCAACGGAAAGCAACAGGGACAAACCCTGGATGGCAGCCATTCTAACCTTGATTGGTTCGGTTTCCCGGGCAGCAACCTCCCGGATATGGCCGGCCACTTCCGGGTGTTGCAGGTTGGCCAAAGCCAAAATAGCCTTTTCCCTTACCAGTGGCGACTGATCACTGCAGGCCTGTAAGACAAAGGTATATAAGGCCTCCCCTTCCAGTCCGGAAATAGCTAAACCGCTCCGCCCGGACATCCAGCGGTTAATCAGGCGGAGGGCCAGAGCCCTGGTATACACCCGCTGGTCCAGGTAAGCCTGGAGCAGCCATTCTCCCCGGATTTCCGGACATTTAGCCAGTATCTCCAATGCCCCCTGGCGGGAGGCCCAGGATGAATGCCGGAGAAAAGTTGCAGCCAGAGCGGCTAACCGCGCAAAGAACCCGGCATCGGGTAATTTCTTCAATTGCTGGGCCAGCGCTTTGATCTTGGGGATGTTTCCTGCTTCCAGGAGTTTTTCAGTCAATTCAATTCCTTTTTCAGCCAGGTATCCCTTGAGGGCCTGGCTCATCTCCTTACTGATACAGGTCAATTCTCCCAAAATGGCCCTCATTTCCAGTAGTTCCTCTGCAGCCTGGGCATTGCCTTGCCGGGTAAGTTTGATCAGGTAGCCGGCCCGGTCATAATCAGATGCTACCTGACGGGCATAATCCAGCAGTTGGACTTGGCCTTCCGGTTCCCGGACAAGTTTATCTAATTTAGTTAAGTCAATTGTCATTGCCATTTTCAGACACCCCCTTGGTAGAGAAACAGGCACTTCTACCATTAGGGTTCGACGCCAACTGCCTAATATCCTTTTAGTACTTGCAGAACTATTTTGCTTACACCTTGCTGAGGTACAGGCGTACAATCATCTCAGCGGTTTCCTGTATGTACCGGGCAGCCCCTGACTGGGCTTCCTCCAGGCTCATGGGGCGGGGAAGGATGCTGAACACAGCGCTGATACCCTGGTTAAGGACCTCCGGATACCCCTCCCCCAGGCTGCCGGAGAGGCATACTACCGGTTTGCCGTAAGCGGCAGCGAGCCGTGCTAAGCCAACCGGGGCTTTGCCGTAGGCGGTTTGCCTGTCGGTCCGTCCTTCCCCGGTCAGGACCAGGTCCACCTGGGGCAAGGTTTCAGTCAGTCTTGCCGCCTCCATCACCACTTCAATGCCAGGGCGAAATTTTGCTCCCAACACGGCAGTTAAGCCGCCACCGATTCCTCCGGCAGCGCCTGCTCCCGGAATCGCTTGAACATCTACTCCCATCTGCCGGCGGAATACCCCGGCCAGGTTGGCCAGACCTTCGTCCAGCAGCCTGACTGTTTTGGAATCCGCGCCTTTTTGGGGGGCATAGACAAAGGCGGCTCCCTGGGGACCGTGAAAAGGATTGGTTACATCACAGGCCAAAATGATTTCCAAGTCATCCAGGCGTGGGTCAAGCCCCCGGGTATCCAGGGCGGTAACCTGAAGCAGGTCTGTTCCCCTACCCTGCAGAGGCTGTCCCTGACCATCAAGAAACTTGACCCCTAAAGCGCTGAGAATGCCCATACCCCCGTCATTGGTGGCGCTGCCCCCGAGCCCGATGAGCAGCTTGCTGATCCCTTTATCCAGCACCGCTCTGATCAGTTCTCCCGTACCCAGGCTGGTAGTTAGCATAGGATTGCGCTGTTCCGCAGGTATCAGGGTTAAACCGGAGGCTGCCGCTACTTCAACTACTGCAGTTTCCCCGTCTCCCAGGATGCCGTAGAACCCCTGGACCGGGCTTCCGCAAGGACCTGTAGCAGTATGGCTAATGATGCTACCGCCTGTGGCAGTGACTAACGCCTCTACCGTACCCTCACCCCCGTCAGCCAGGGGTATGGCCACTAGCCGGCCTTCCGGGTTCCTGCCCATGGCTTCCAGGGCTGCCCGGCAGCCAAAGGCCATGGCCTGAGCTACGCCTGCCGCTGAAAGGCATCCTTTATAAGAATCGGGAGCAATCAGGATTTTCATAGGGTATCCCTCCCAGTGGACCATTTGGTCTTTGGAAAACTTAAAAGCTTTGCTGGCCAATGCTGAAAATCTCAGGTCTGCGCAATATGGTGACATAAAGCGGGAAGGGGGAATGGCTCCAATAGCTAACATAGCAATGCCTGCTTCGCCGGTAAGAGCAGAGGCACCGGAAGACACAATTGCTTCCGCAGGATTAGGAGCATCCGGAGCACCTGAAGCGGGAAGGGTAACACCGGACTACTCCACTACCAATGTTCAGGTACAGGGTGTGGACGAAGCTGATGTCGTTAAAACCGACGGCAAATATATCTACCAGGTCAATAATCGGCAAGTAGTAGTTGCCGAAGTATATCCGGCCGATAAAATGAAAATAGTCAGCACAGGTGAATGATCCCCCACCTACACTTCGCTAGGAGGTGGGGGCTTCTTGCTTCAGCGACTACTGCTCTACGATAGTAGAGTCTTACACAGTCTCCACAAGCGTTGGATAGGTAGACACCTATCCCGTTCGGGGCATTCCCTCCCTACGGTGAAGTTATTTGATAAGTTAGGCTACCGCTGCTAACTCCTGTGCTCTTTTTAGAATTACTTTGGCTGATACAATATCCCGGTCGCCGGTC
>JAJZTU010000027.1 GCA_021848765.1 Bacillota bacterium | reverse complement strand
TTTCCCTGTGCATTATCAAAATACCCTCGTGCCACATCAAATTACTTCCCCGGCCGGACGTAAAAACCGGGCAATTTAGCAAGTCACCCGTTTTCCCTTGACATATCGGGCAAAAACCCCTTATAATTCACTATAAAGAACATCGTTTATAATAAAAAACAATGTTTAGGATGATGAACATATGGCAGAAAAAAAGGAAAATGGCGCCGGCTATAATGCACCCTTAATTTATAAAGCTTTTTCAGTCATGGAAGAAGTAGCCGCAAACCAGTCTGAGCTGGGGATAAGTGACCTTTCGCGGCGCCTGAATATCTCCAAGAGCACTGTCTTCGGCATCACCCAGGCTCTGACCGACCTGGGAGCCTTGCGCCAAGACCCGGCTACCAAAAAGTTTCGCCTTGGCCCTACTCTGGTTAAGTTGGGTAACCAGGCTCTGTCCGGGGTAGACCTGCGGGCAGTGGCCAGGCCCTACATGGAGGAACTCAGCCAGAAATACCGGGAAACAGTGTTTCTGGGTACCTTTGACGAGCAGGGGATTACCATCATCGAGAATGCTGACAGTCCGGCAGACCTAAAGATCTCTGCCCCGGTAGGCACCAGAATTCCCCTATTCGCCGGAGCGTCAGGCAAGGTCTTCCTGGCCAGTTTGCGGGAACCTGCACTTAAAAAAATTCTTAAAGAAAAAAAACTGCCACAGTTCACGGAAAAGTCCATTGTGGACACAGAAGTGTACCTGAAGGAACTTCAGAAGGTCCGTCAACAAGGCTTTGCTACTGATTTTGAGGAATACCTGCGAGGAGTAAACGCCATTAGCGTCCCCCTCCTGGATTCCTGGGGATGGCCGGCGGGAGCTATCTGGGTTGTAGGCTTCAGCCACTCCTTTACCGGCGAAAAAGTAGAGCAGGCAATCTCCTCGGCTATTCACGCAGCAGACCAAATTAGTTTAATCCTAGGCAGTTAAGGAGTGTCGATAATGAAATTTTTCGATGCCCTGAACCTTAAGCAAGGTGATGTTGTGGCTCTGGTGGGCGGCGGTGGTAAGACCTCTACCATGTTTGCCATAGGTAAGGAAGCCAAAGACCGCCGGCTAAAAACAGTCCTGACAACAACTACCCGGATTTACTGCCCTGATGACCCTGAACTGGCTGTTGTGGTAGCTCATGACCCGGGAGAACTTTTTAATAAGGTTCACAACAAGCTGACTGCCCTGGCCCGGGTAATCGCCGGAGCGGATTTAGCCCAGGACAACAAGTTGGTGGGCTTGGAGCAGAGTTTGGTGCCGGGGCTTCTGGGGGCAGGAGCGGACCTGGTGGTGGTTGAAGCAGACGGTGCAGCCCGCAAACCTTTCAAGGCGCCCGCAGACCATGAACCGGTCATCCCGGCTGCGGCTACTGTGTTAATTCCTGTGGTGGGTGTGGACTGCCTGGGCCAGCCTCTGCACCAGGAATATGTACACCGCCCCGAACAGGTAGCGAAACTGGCTGGAATCAGTATTGGCCAAAGAATTACCCCGGAGGTGGTTGCCAGGGTATTGACCCATCCCCAGGGTTTTCGCAAGGGTTTGCCTGACAACTGTCGTTGGATTCCCTTTATTAACAAGGTGGAATCCCCACAGGACCTGGATCTGGCCCGAAAAGTCGCCCTTCTGGTGGGTGAGGCCCTACCCTGCCGGGTAATCATCGGTGCAGCCTGCAGAGTAACCCCTGTGGTGGAGGTGCTTGACTTTTGATTACAGCCATAGTTCTGGCAGCAGGAATCTCCCGCCGCATGGGTACACCCAAACAGCTGCTAATGTATAAGGGCCGTCCTCTACTCCGCCATGTAGTGGAGAACCTGCTGCAATCCCGGGTAGACGAAATAATGGTTGTCCTTGGTTATCAGGCTACAGAAGTGGCGGAAGTCTTGAACGGGCTACCGGTACGGATTATGATTAATCAAGATTATACCTGTGGGCAGAGTACATCGGTTAAGTCAGGCCTGACAGCCCTTCACCCTGCGGACAGTGACCGCTTAGGCGTACTCTTCGTCCTGGGTGACCAACCTTTAGTAAAACCTGAAACTATTAACCTGCTTATTGACCACTACCGGCAGCACGGTGGAATCATTGCCCCCTATTATCAAGGAGTCCGGGGTAACCCGGTGCTCTTTGACCAAAAGTTTTTCTCCGAATTCCAGGCCCTTACCGGGGATGCCGGGGCCAGGGAAATCATCTCCCGTCATCCGGAAGACCTTTGGAAAGTGGAGGTCCCGGACAAGGGCGTGCTCCAGGACATTGATACCCTGGAGGACTACCGCAAATTAACCTAGCCAGTTTACAGATGTTAGTATCCCCGGAGGATTCCCGCAAATTAACAAACTGACATTGCCTGCAGATTAAAGGGGGTTCTGGTATGCCCGGACAATTAGTTATCATCAAGGGGGCCGGAGACCTGGCTACCGGAGTAGCTCACCGGCTGGCCCGCTGTGGCTTTGCAATAGTGATGCTGGAGATACCTGAACCCACAGTTATCCGTAGAACGGTAGCCTTTGCCGAGGCAATTTACCAAGGTGAATTCACGGTTGAAGGAATTACGGCCAAGCTGGGCGGATCACCTCAGGAAACAAGGGGTATACTGGACTCCGGGAAGATTGCCGTTTTGGTTGATCCCCAGTGGTCAGCACTAAAAACCCTTCAACCGGCAGCAGTTGTTGATGCGATCATAGCCAAAAAAAATCTGGGGACTTCCCGGGACGATGCCCCGGTAGTAATTGGCCTTGGACCGGGATTTACCGCCGGCGAGGATGTGCATGCCGTGGTGGAAACCCAAAGGGGCCATGATCTGGGCCGGGTTATCTTCGGCGGCTCTGCTATCCCTAATACCGGCATACCCGGCGACATAGGCGGCTATCGTTCTGAACGGCTGTTGCGCTCCCCTGCCGCAGGAGTTTTTCGGGGTGTCCGGGAAATCGGCGATGTGGTCAATCCGGGCGATGTGGTTGCCATGGTAGGAGACACACCTGTGACTGCTGCCATCCCCGGAGTCTTGCGGGGCCTGCTGCGCAGGGGGCTTATGGTTACCAAAGGCTTTAAGGTCGGCGATATCGACCCGCGCTGTGCCAAGGAAAACTGTTTTACCATTTCCGATAAGGCCCGGTCAGTGGCCGGCGGAGTGCTGGAAGCGCTGATCCATTTATTAGTTAGGGGGGAAGGTTTGTGGATGCCAAGTTCAAAACAGCACTGCAAGCAATCTGTTCAGGCGACAGCGCCGCAGCCCTGGTAACCATAATCCAGGTAAAAGGCTCCACTCCCCGTAAGCCAGGGGCCAAAATGCTCGTCCTCCCTGATGGGCAGGTTTTCGGTACCATAGGCGGGGGATGCGGTGAAGCTGAAGTACGACGGGAAGCCCTGGATGCTCTGGCCACTCAAACCCCCGGAAAATACACGGTCAATATGACTAATGATCTGGCCGAAGAAGAAGGAATGGTCTGTGGCGGTATTATGGATGTGTTTATCGATATTCTAAATCCAGGGGCCGACGGGGACAAAAAACTGCTGGCAGATCACCTGGCAGCTTACGACAGCATGGAAGAACCCGTCCTGATCACCGTCACTGACACACCTGACCCGGCCAGGATTACGCCGGGAAGCAAGCTGTTTATAACTAACACCTGTAGGGTGTCAGGTGACCTGGGCCTTGAGCAAATAAACCGGACAGCCCGGGAATGGGCGAATCAAGTCCGTTCAGAGGGTAAAACCCGCCTGGTAAATATACCTGTGAACTTTTTAATACCGGCATCGGAGGTTCAATTGTTCTTTGAAGCCGCTCCCACCCCGGTAGACCTGCTTATTCTCGGTGGCGGGCACATCGCTTTACCCCTGGCCACCATGGCCAAACTTCTCGGCTATAGGGTTACGGTAGTGGATGACCGCCCTGCCTTCGCCAATCGTTCCCGCTTTCCCGGGGCCGACCTGGTAATCTGCAACGACTTCGTACAGGCTCTGGGAAGCCTGGATATAAGCCCGAAAACTTTTGTGGTAATTGTTACCCGGGGCCATCGCCACGATAAAATGTGCCTGCGGGAAGTAATTACCCGGCCCAATGCTTACATAGGCATGATCGGCAGCCGCCGCAGGGTTAAAGCCCTGATGGCTGAACTCCAGGCGGAGGGAATTTCTCCGGAATACCTGCAAAGAGTGCACTCCCCCATCGGCCTGGACATTGCCGCCGAAACTCCGGAGGAAATTGCCGTCGGCATCCTGGCCGAGCTGATCAAAGTCCACCGGGGAGGCCAGGCCCAGTCCAGAAAACTTACTTAAGTTGTCTATCGTAGTATCTGTACACGCTAAACTACACACCATACAGATAACAGCAGTACAAAGTATAGTCGAAAGCTGGTGAAACCTGATGCGCAAAGTCAGAACAGAAGATGCCGTAGGAATGATCCTCTGCCACGACCTTACCAAAATTGTACCGGGTGAATTTAAGGGTCCGGCTTTTAAGAAGGGACATGTGGTAAAACCTGAGGATATTGAGGAACTCCTCAAAATGGGTAAGGAACACCTCTATATCTGGGAATGTGACGAGGGGTCGCTTCATGAAAACGATGCAGCCAGGCGGATTGCCGGGGTTGCAGCCGGTGAAGGCATTGAACTCACTGAGCCCCGGGAAGGCAAGGTCAACCTGGTAGCTTCCCGGCGGGGGCTCTTAAAGATAAATGTGGAAGCCCTGACAGATGTAAACGACATTGAAGAGGTGGTAGTCGCCACCCAGCACACCAACCTCTTGGTTGAAAAAGGTGACATTGCCGCCGGTACCCGGGTTATTCCGCTGATAATTAAAAAGGAAAAAATTGAGCGGGTAGAAGAAATCTGCCGCACCACAGGCCCTTTAGTGGAAATAAAACCCCTGCAGTCCTTGCGAACCGGGCTCATCACCACCGGCAGCGAGGTTTACCACGGAAGGGTCAAGGACCGTTTTGGGCCGGTAGTTATGGAAAAGCTGGAGAATTTCGGCTGTCCCGTAACCCGTCAGGTTTTGCTCCCCGATGATTCACAGCAGATTTCCGCTACCATCAGGGAACTCATTGCCGGGGGTACAGAAATGGTGATTGTCACCGGCGGGATGTCCGTAGACCCCGACGACGCCACTCCCGGCGGGGTCAAAGCCACGGGGGCACAGGTGATATCCTACGGAGCCCCTCTGTTTCCCGGTGCCATGTTCCTCCTGGCCTATCTGGACGATATCCCCATCCTGGGACTCCCCGGCTGTGTAATGTACCATAAGATCAGTGTCTTCGACCTGGTCCTGCCCCGGATTCTGGCCGGTGAAAAGCTGACCAGGCGGGACCTGACCAGGCTGGGACACGGCGGCCTGTGCCTGAACTGCCCTGAGTGCCGCTACCCCGTTTGCCCCTTCGGCAAAGGATTTTAAACGAAAAGCCGCGGCCCCTTCCTTCCGGGAAGGCCTGCGGCTTTTCTCTATAAAGGGCTTAAAACTAAAACACGTTTCCCATAAAATTAAGCTACCTTTTTCTTCTGACTCATTATCCAAATCAAAGCACCTGCTGCAGCAGCCAGCAAAATACTTTGTGCTGCTACCGTTTCCACCGTTGGATATAGGCCAATGGCCTTAATCTTAGGCAACCAGGCGATAGTTGTTTCCCCAATCTTTTGCCCTTCCTGCATTTCATGAATACCTATACCGGCAAACTTAAAGGCCAGATAGTAAAGCAGCACTCCGGTAATGGTAAAAAAGGGCTTAACAGGAATTTTCATTCCGAAAACCAATATGGCGACAGCAATCAGGACCAGAGCTAAAGTAGCAATGCCCATGCCCAAACCGGCAGAAGTCCAGCCTATTTGAGGAATGAGGGCAGCATAGAACAATACTGTTTCAAATCCTTCCCTGAATACCGCCAGGAAAGCTACAAAGGCCAGGGACCAAACATTATTTTCCTGCAGGGAAGCCTGGGTCTGGCCGGCAATGTATTTTTGCCACTGCTCGGCATTAGCCTTGCTGATCAACCAATAACTGACATAGAAGAGCATAACTGCAGCGATTAGAGAGATTATCCCTTCAGCCATTTCCCGGTCAGCCATATTAGCGGTAAAGGCAGCGCCGAAAATCCCGGCTACGGCGAAAGAAGCCACTAATCCCAGCAAAGCGCCGGCATAAAGGTATTTGTTCTTATCCTGCTGACCGGCTTTGCGCAGGAAGGCTAACAAAGCGGCAAAGACCAGTAGAGCTTCAAATCCTTCGCGTAGCAAAATGGTCGCCGCATCAACAACCCCACTTGTCCCCCCCTGGGCCGCCCAAACAGGGGCGCTTCCTACCAAAAGGCTGCCTGACATAACCAGCACCGCCAGCCATTTTTTGAGAGACATAACCCATTCCTCCTTATGATGAAATTGATTCTCAATATCATCATAAAAGAAAAAACCCATTTAGTCAATAGGTATAGTACATTTTCTATCCAAATGTACTATATTCAACCGACAATTGGGCTGGGATGTTGCGGCTTTTTTTAGTTAAGAAGCCTCGGTCTTGCGTTTCTCCTCAGCCCGCAGTTCACGCCTGAGGAGCTTGCCCACCTTTGATTTAGGCAGCATGTCACGGAACTCAATGTACTGTGGGACTTCATAAGCAGCGAGCCTTTCCTTGCACCATTTTATCAGGTCATAGGAACTGATTCCTTTAATATCCTGCCTGACCACTACGAAGGACTTAATCCTTTCGCCTACCTTTTCATCAGGAATCCCCACAGTGCAGGAGGCAATAACAGCCGGGTGCTCCTGCAGTGCGGAATCAACCTTTGATGCCGCCACCCGGTAACCCTTGTGTTTGATAATATCCACTGAACGATCCAGGAAATAGAGCCAGCCGGCTTCGTCAAGCCGGACCATATCTCCCGTTTTATACCACAGCCTGCCGTTTAGGCTGATAAAGTGTTCCGCCGTTTCCTGGGGCTTGTTCCAATAACCGGACACCATGTATTCCGAGGAAATCAGCAGTTCCCCAGGCTCTCCGGCAGGAACGGCTGCAAAAGTCTCCGGGTTGACAATCAATACTTTCTGGAAAGAAACAATTTTTCCCGCTGTTCCTTCCGGGCTTTTTTCCCCTGCCGGGGTTAGGGCCACACCTCCACAGGTTTCCGTAGCCCCATAGCCTTCAAAAATGGGTTTGCCGAACTTTTTTTCCCACCTTTTGGCTACTTCCTTCGGCAGTACATCACCGCCGGAAAAGTTATACCTGAGGGAACCCAGGTTGTATTGTTCCAGCCTGTCATGCTCCAGAATCATCCGGTAAAGGGTAGGTGTCCCAAAGAAGGAGGTAGCCCGGTACCTTTCAATATGGTCAAAAACAGCATCCAGGTTCATTTTAGGAAGCAGGATGAGACAGTCCCCGGAGAATAAGGAACCCAACCCTACTGCCTGCCCAAGGATATGATAAAGGGGGGCCCCCTGAATTACCAGGTCTTCTCCCTTCGGAATCAGGAGTTCCCTGGATTTTCTTTGTTCAAAGGCACTCTGGATAAAGAGGATATTCGGGATGGGAACGCCTTTGGGCTTTCCGGTGGTGCCTCCGGTATACAGCAGTTGGGCAATTTCCCGCCCGTCAATTTGAATGTCCCCCAGAGGCGCCCCGCCGCTCTTCAGCAGGTCCCGGAAAGTATAAATATTATCCCCTAAAGTATAATTCCCCACGGGCAGCCTGTTGTAGATCACTCCGATTAACTTTTTCCACCAAGGCACAAAGTCAGTCAACGTGGTTACGATTACCCTTTTAAGGGGGGTTTCCGGCAGGATTTTAGTTATATAACCAAAGTTGGTATCGGTACAGAAAATAGTTTCCGTTCCACAGTCATTGGCTATATAACTAACATCTTTCGGGCCGTAGAAGTGGGTTACCGGAACCGCTACCGCTCCGATTTTCTGCAGGGCCAGCCAGATGATAATCCACTGGGGGCAATGGGGGATATAGACGATGGCTTTGTCCTGTTTGCGTACGCCCCGCTCATACAGGGCCCGGGCCAGTTTATCAATATACTCTTCTAACTGCCGGTAAGTAAATTTTTCTCCCAGATAGATAATCGCTGTCTTGCCGGCATATTGCCGGGCGGCGCTCTCAAAAGCGCTGTAAATTGTAGTAAACTGCAGACCGGTCAATGTGATCCCTCCCTACATACCGAAGTAAGCAGCTTTGACCTCGGGGTTATCCATCAGTTCCTCCCCCGTCCCCGTTACGATCAGAGTGCCGTTCTCAATAACGTACCCCCTGTCAATCAGCGGCATTATCGGCCGGGCATACTGCTCGGACAGCAAGATGGTCAGCCCCTCCTGGCTCAACCTCTTGACGGCCCGGACAACCTCTTGCTGCATGGCGGGGCTTAAACCCAGCAGCGGTTCATCCATGAGCAGCAGCCGGGGCCGGGCCACCAGGGCCATCCCGATAGCCAGCATCTCCTGTTCGCCCCCGCTCAACAGTCCCGATTTACGCCCTTTTAGCCTATCCAAAGCAGGGAAAAGGTCATAGACAAATTCAATGCTTTCTTTAACCTCACGACCGTTCCGCAGATATCCCCCTAACAGCAGGTTTTCATGAACGGTGTTATCCTTAAAAACAGGGTGCCTCTCCCGGCAAAGGACAATCCCCTTCTTAACCCGGTAATCCGGCTTGATGAGCATGATGTCCTCACCGTCAAGGAGGATTTTGCCGACAATAGTGATCCGTTCCCCTCCTTTCCGCTGCTCCCGGTATTGCTTGTGCAGCGTAAGCCCGGCGATGGTATTCATTAAGGTTGTCTTTCCGGCGCTGTTGGAACCGAAAATCCCCACGAACTCTCCTGCTTTCACTTCCAGGCTGAGGTCGTTTATCGCCAGGGCGTTCTCGAAAAATACCATCAGGTTTTTCACTTCAAGCACCGGAAACCACCTCGCTTCCCAGGTAGGACTTCTTGACTTCTTCATTCTGTACTACTTCTTCCGGGGCGCCTTCCGCAATCTTTTCGCCAAAATTCAGGCAAATAGCCTTGTCTACCACCCTGAACAGCTCACGCAGCCTGTGTTCCACCATGATCAAAGTCTTGCCTTCATCCCTGAGCCGCTCCAAAAAGGGTAGGATGCCGGCCACTTCGGACATACTCATTCCGGAAAACAGCTCATCCAGGATAATTACATCCGGTTCCAATGCGAGGCACCTGGCCAGTTCCAGTCGTTTTACATAACCGTGGGGCAGTGACCCTGCCGGTTTATACGGTATATGGGAGTCCCGCTCAAAGCCGACTTCTTCCAGCAAATGAATAGCCGACTCGTCCCTGTCGCCGTGCCTGCCCCCGGCCAGTTTCCGGGCCCTTGGGGAGAACAGGGGGATAATCAGGTTCTTGTAGACCGGCATATTGTAAAATGGTTTAGCCATCTGAAAACTCCGGGCAATTCCCAGATTAACAATCTTGTCGGGAGAAAGGCCGGTAATATCCCTGCCGTTATAGAAAACTTTGCCGGAGCTGGGCTTCACAAAGCCGGTAATCAGGTTGATCATGGTGCTCTTGCCCGAGCCGTTAGGCCCGATAATCCCCAGGGCCTCTCCTCTTTTCAGCTCAAAGCTTACACCGTTTACCGCTTTAACTCCGCCGAAATTTTTGGATAAACCGGCAACTTTAATGATGGTATCCTGGCTCATTATTTTTCCACCTCCTCAATGGGTACCAGCCGTTCAAACTGGTCATATTTTCTTTTGAGGTAATGGAATAAGCCTTGCGGCAAGCCGACGACAAAGACCAGCAAAACCAGTGAGTAGATTACTATTCTCAATGTACCGAAAGTCCTTAAAAATTCGGAGAGGGGTACTACGATAAAAGCTCCCAGCATGGCGCCAATAAAGGAACCCGGCCCGCCAATGATCACGCTGGCCATGGGCAGTACTGAATAGTCCATGGCAAAAGCAGGAAGACCCACAAACTGGTAATGATGGGTCAGAAAAGCACCCGCAAAAGTGGCCGGCAAGGCCGCCAAAAATACGGCCTGGGCCTTAAACAACTGGATGTTAAAGCCGGCGGCAATTACCGACCGGTCATTATCCCGGATTGCCTTGAACACCAAACCGTAATCCGTTTCAAAGAGCCGCTGGTAACCATAAACACAAACCAGAGTTACCGCGATGATGATATAGAGAGTAATGGTGATACCCGGGAGAGGCGTCAGGCCGCTGATGCCCTCGGTTCCGCCCAGGATTTTGGTGGCTTCGATTATTCTCATCAATAACATGGGCACGGCAAAAGTAATCAGGCCGAAGTAGATTCCCCTCAGGCGCAGAACCGGGTACAGCAATGCAGTGCTGAAAAGCGCCCCCAGCAAGGTTGCGGCCGGGATGGCGAGCACGGGAGACCAGCCGAACTTGCTGTTTAAATACCCGGTCGCATAAGCTCCGGCGCCGAAAAACAACGCCTGGCCCAGGGAAACCAGACCGACGGAGTGCAGCAAGTCCCAGCTTAAGGCTAACAAAGCAATAGTGGCAGTGATCATCAGGACATTCTGCCAGTATATCCCGGTTATGCTTTTCAGCAGGGGGAAGATGAGCAAAGCTGCGATGAGCAAAAACCGGGGACCCACCAGATAGAGAATCTCCCGGCAGGAAGCAATTGCAAAGATGTCATCCGTCCGGGCCTTAATCCCGCGGTCGATTCTTTCTTTCCGGAAGCCTGCCTGTATCCTCATACCCGCTCCTCCAGTTCTTTGTATTTACCGAACAGGCCCGACGGTTTTACGGCCAAAACCAGCACCAGGGCTATTAAATACACTACCTCCATCCACTTGGGATCAAAATAAGTGCCGGTAACAGTCCTGGCAAACCCCAGCAGCAGCGCGCCGACTACTAACCCGGTAATACTTTCCAAACCGCCCAGGACAGTTACAGCCAAAGCCATGATCAGCACTTCATAGCCAAGGTTTATGGAGATGATGCCCAGGGGCAGGGTTACTACAGCCGCCAGGGCAGCTATAGCCGAACCTAAGGCCATGCTGAGGGCAGCAGCCCAATCGGAATCAATCCCCAGGGATAGGGCGGTATATTCGTCCTGGGCCATTCCCCGCAAAGCCAGGCCAATTTTAGTGTGGTGGGCAAAGAGCCACAATAAGGCGGCCATCAGGATTCCCACACCGACAATCACCAGCCGCTGGTAATCCACACTAACCCCGCTGATATCCAGACTTCCCTTGATGAGGACAGGCAAATTAAACTCATAAGTAACAAAACCCATCCAGCGGAAAAACTCCAGGATGGCCACACCTACGGCAAAAGTGGCAATTACTTCCGACAAGCCTAAACCCCGGACCCGCATAATTACCAGCCAGTAAATGGCTGCGCCCAATAAACCGGCAGCCACAATAGTCAAAGGTACGGCCAGGAAATATGGCAGTCCCAGGGAGTTCAAGAAAATCCAGGCCACATATCCGGAGGAAAGATAAATTGCCCCATGGGCCAGGTTGGCCACTCCGCTCAAACCAAAAATCAGACTGAAGCCCAGAGCGGTCAGCATTAAGATGGCACTGTTCACTAAACCGAAAATTAACACGCTGGATGTCATAGCTGTTTCTCCCCCTTGTATGTAAATGGTGGGAGTGCACCCAAAAGAGGGGACACTCCCACACTCTAATAGCTATTTCATGTAAGCGGGAAGTTCTGTTTTAGCTTCGGCTGCTACTTCAGGGAAGACCGGCACCCGGACACCCGGCGCCTTCCACTGGAAGGCGGAACCGATTGCCGTTTCCTGGGGATTAACGCCGTAAATAACCTGGTGTTTGTCATTGAACTTAATTTTCCCGATAACACCTTCCATATCGGTGGTCTCCAGAGCCTTGACCACTGCGTCGGCATTAAGGGAACCCGCCCGCTCAATGGCGTTGGCCAGGACATAAACGGAATCATAAGCCGGGCCCGGGCCATGGCCGCTTAACTTAAGGCGCATTTCTTCACCGTATTTCTTGCCGTAATTTTGGTTGAACTCCACGGACTTCGGCACTGACTTAACCGGCATGGGACCGATTTCAAACTGGAAGTTAACCAGCCCGTCAACAGCGCCTTCAAAGGTTTTCCAACCGCTCCCCGGGGCCGCAGGACTGATGAAACCTACCATCAGGGCCGGCACCTGCATGCTCCTGGCCTGCTTTAACAAGATACCCGACTGGGGCATGTCAAAAATCGGCACAATTATCTGGGCCTTACCGTTTTTGGCTTTGGTCAGGGAAGCGGAGAAATCGGAAGCCCCTGTGGGATAGGAATCCCGCCCCACAACTTCCCAGCCGTTGGCTTCAAACCACTTGGTGAGACCTTTCGCTGTCCCTTCAGCCCACAGGACATCCTGGTTAACTATGTACGCTTTTTTGAAGCCGAACTCTTTTCCCATAAATTCCATGGTTTTGCCAAGGTATTGTACCAGGTAGACCGCATTGAGGCCCATCCGGAAATTGTATTTGTATTTCTCCGGGTCGCCGGCCAGCTTTTTCTCAAATTCAGGGGTCATGGCGATACTGCCGATATAGGGAATCTTATATTTGGCAATCAGGTCCATTGCCGATAACAGTACTTCGGAACGGAAAGTCCCTACCAGGATGGCATCAGGTTTTTCCTCGGTAATCATCTTTTCCAGCGCTGCCAGGGCATCATGTACCGGTACCCCCGGCTCGCTTCCCCTGTCATCAATGGACACAACTTTCAAGGGACGTTTTTCGCCGCCTACCGGGACCCCGCCTTTGGCGTTGATTTCTTCAACCGCCAACTCCACGGCTCGTAAAGAATCTGCTCCCTCAATGGAACCCAGAGAAGTTGGCACCCCAATCACAATTGGCTTGGGGCCATTTTGGGCGCCTTTGTCGGAACTCTGACCGCCGCAGCCGGCTAATGCCAGCGGCATTAGCAACAGTAATAATGTCATGATTAAAGCTAATGACTTTTTCTTCATTGATTTTTTGCCCCCTTTTTTAAGGTTGTCTCTCCATTTACAGCATATCACCTCCGGATAAGCCGAAAAACAAAACTACGGCTAGAGGTATAAGATTACGGTTCATTTGTCCATTTTTTTCCTAAACGGCTGAACGACTGCCGGAACCTGGCGGCCATGCCCCGGTTTAAAGTGGGCTTTGTTCTTACTCGCTGTAGGCCAGAGGGCTGTTTTGCATACTAAACTCGACTAAATACGGTACAAGCGAAATTAATGGTTGATTTCAGGGGATGAATGACTTCGGGCGTTTTTTGATCCATTAAAAAAGCACGATCCAATCGGTCGTGCTTGGTTGTCGCTGTAAGTTATTTACTGTTCATATTCGCTTCCTATGCAATAAAAGCCCTTTATTCTTGCGTAGCCATTGATAAAAACACCTTATAAATCTCAACCGATTAGTATTTTTAATACTAATCCTGTTAAAATTCCAAAAAGAGCGCTGATGGATGTACCTAAAATAAAATATTCGGCAAACTTCGGATTACTTGCTTGCTTAAATCTTATTGCTGTCTTTGCAGCGTATAGCGCTGCTATTGCTTCATAAGCACCAGCGATTACACCTGCTGCGGTTAAAAGACGTTCTGCTCCCCCTATAAACCTTCCTATTTTGACTTCTTCTTTGTCTTCGATAATCTTCATTTTAATTGAGGTCAGAGATATTTTAATAAAAATATTTGAAAACGATGTAACCAAAATACCAATACATAATAAAATTAATACCAGTTGCCCATGTGTTGGTTTAAAAGACAGAATTAGATCTGCATTTAAGAACTCAATTAACAGTGATAAATTTCTCAATACTTCTGCCTTATGAAAAAAGAATACCATGAGTGAAATTATCCCAAAGTGAATGATTTGGTCAAGCAGAAACAAAAATATGTCCCATTTGTGATTACCAAGTTCTTTTAACTTAATCTGAATCTTTACTTTAACAAGGTCAATATAGTAATGTGTAACTGTAATAACTATCAGCCATAAGAGTAATAATAACACCCATGAAATTGGCTTGAATGTAAAGGAAGGCCACCAAGTGATACCTTTAATGGTAACGAATAATATTAAACTCGTGGCTAAAAAAGTTAACGAGTGTATAAATAAAGCCTTGTTTCTTTTTTGAACATGAGTATCTTGTTTGTCTTCCGTCAAAGTTTCAGACTGGAAAACAAAATCTGTCAACAAATGCGCCAGTATCAGGATCAAAAAATAATCTACCATTGATTCACCTCATAGAAAGTGTTCAAAACAATTGCTTTATGATAGATTCCTGTTGATTGGAAACAGGCCTGGGATATACATTGAAAAACTATTCCGGAAATATAGATCGAGAGGCTATATTCCGGAAATATAGATTGAGAGGCTATGTTCCGGAAATATAGATTGAGAGGCTATGTTCCAGAACATTGATTAAGGTGTATTATTCAACACATTATTCCCCTTGTTGATTTACATATTTTTGAAAACTGTTTTTTAAAAGCAAAGAAGTTTTTTCTTGTAATTCTAATACTTCACCCCAACAAGCATTGTTAAGTAATTTACTGACACTCGGTTGTCTAATTCCTATTTTTAATGCAATTTCTTTTTGTTTCAAACCTTCTCTAAGCAACGGTAACACTTTGATAAATTTATCCGTCCAAAGTTTTCTGATAACAGATAGGGATTGAAACAACGCGTCCACCTTAATCACATCAAAGTCGTCCATAACAGAAGATTTAAAAGCAATGGCATGTCCCGGTCTATTTGATGCGGTCCTTATGGCTTCCCGAGCAGAATAAAACACAGGCCCGTCCATTCCTAAAGCGTTATCCTTAACGGAAGTATTTAACGGACCAAACCCCAATCCAAAACGCAACTGTACTGGATGAAGTTGGTCCACAATGTCACAAATAACATCATAAATAGGTGCAGAAGGCAATAAAAGCCCTTGACATTCATCACCTAAAGTAATCAGAAATTTAGAAACAACAAAATTAGAGTACTTAACATTGATCTTAGTTAATATGTCCTCCATTTTTACCTGAACTTCTGAACGGTTATTACCTAGTTTCCTTGAATCAACAATATCGCCAATTACACCAACATAAAGAGTATTCACATAACATCTCCTACCCCTGGTAATCATTTTGCATTACTCATAAATCCCTATGATACTTCTTTAAACCAATTAAATTATATCATAAATTCGCCAAAATTTAACTATCGATTAGAGTTAATAACCGTTCTGTCCCCAAATTGTCCCCATTTAACGCTATGGAGCCATTTTTGCGCAAACAAAAAAAGCCCTAAAAGGCTTAATTTCATTGGTGCCGGAGACCGGAAATCGAACCGGTGCGGGGGTTGTGTGAGCCTCGCAGGATTTTAAGTCCGGTGCGTCTGCCAGTTACAGCTTATTTTCTCGTCAACCCGTGATACGCGTTATTCGGAATGCTATTTAGTGCCAATTATCCTTATTCCCACTGACTTGGTTTCAAACCCTAAGCCTACTTTGAGTTCATCAATTTTGTTTTCAATATGACAACGCTTGTTGTACTCGTGCCATACCTCCTCCGGGTCTAGTTCATCAGTGGAAGTTACAATAATTTAATAATCATAAGTTTCCAGATCAAAGCAGAGTTGATCATCAATTACCTTTGTGTTCTAGAATTAACTTGTGGAACCATTGCTGAGAATCTGATGCAAAAAGGCTTTACGTGTTTACACTTGGTAAACCTCCGTAAAGCCTTTTTTGTGGGTTGCTCAAATTAATCTATCGAGCAATAAATCCTCAACATTTCGTCTTCCGTCAATCACTGCAAGCACCCATACTTTATCCTCATCAGTCTTGTATATCATTCGCCAAGGGGGAATGACTAATTCCCGGTAGGTAGTAATGCCGAAATATCTCAATTCAGGAACAACGCGTCCCTGTAGAGGAAATTGCCGTAACTGATCGGCTTTTTGTTTGATCGCTTCATATACCTTTCGTGCGTGAATTTCGGTATCTACGGCAATGTATTCGATTATTTTTTTTAAGTCCTCCTGGGCAGTCTGGGTCCAAAAAACCCGGTATACCCCTTGAGTCATGGTCTCTTCTCCATCTCAGAGTCTAAGCTCGCGAAAAAGATGTCTTGGGGCAAAACTTTTCCGTCGACAATATCACGTTCACTTTGTGTCAGCAGTTTTAGCAAGCCGATGGTCTTCTTCATCTTTTCGTAGGACTCAGTATCTAACAGCACTGCTTTAGCTTCGCCGTTTTGAGTAACGTAAATCGGTCTATGAGTCTCATTTACTTGCTCCAATATCTCGGCTGCATTCGCTTTAATATAAGAGATTGGTCTAATATCTTCTTTAAGATTCACGCGTTACCACCTCCGGTATAAATATAGTACCAAATTAAGACCACTTTGTCAAGATGGTGCTGGCCGAACGGAACCGCATTGCCACCCAGTTGCATAATTCGGTTATCCAGCTCCTGTTTGGCACTGGTCTCAGTTCTGTCCCTCCTTTCACCATGTACATCTTGCAGCAAAAGGTGACTTCTTTATGCTTTCACTGCCCCAGAGTTTTTACCACCTGGTTCAAAATCTTCTCATCCTTCAAATACACCCTGAACTCTATGCGCCGGTTTTGCTGGCGGCCCGGTTCGGTGTCGTTGCTTGCTACCGGTTTGAATTCCGAAAACCCTGTTGCCCCGAAATAACCGGCATATTTGGTGGCCAGGGCCGGGTTCCGGCTGTGCATATACTGAATAACCCCGGTGGCGCGCCGTGCGGAAAGCTCCCAGTTCACATCCGCGGACCCTTCACTGTCCGTATGGCCTTCCACGCTGATCAGCTCTATATATCCCCGGACAGTCTCATCATCCAATATCTTTTGGAGGGCATTGCTCAGCCTTCCCAGCACTTCCTGGCCTTCAGGCTTGATTTGCCACCGGCCGCTGTCAAAAACGATATTCTCCTCTACTGTGAACTTAGCCCCAGGCCCAATCCGGATTTTCCCTTCACCGATTTCCTTCTTGAAACCCTCTTCCACTACTTGCTTGATCTTTTCCCTCACCCCGACAATGTTCTCCAATTCCTTGGAGCTTTCCTTGGCCTGTTGGAGAGAAATGATATTCTGGACAAAAGCCAGCAGCATGATGAAGAAAACGATAATGGCCATGTTGGTCATCAGGTCGGTAAAGGCCGGCCACAGGTTCAGCTCTTCTTCCAGCAAACCTCTCCTGCTTCCCCTGCGCATTGTCCTCCCCCTTTCCTAAACCTGGTCAGGATGTCCTATTTATCCTGCTCCCGAGTGCGGCATGACAACATGATGCTCCCCGTTACTGCTGTCCGGGCCCTGTTTTTCCTGACTTGAGCAGGCTGTTTCCTGCTTTACGGCCAGCATGTCCCGGCGGACTTCCTCCAGGCCGTGGTCAATTTTCTTTAGGCCTTGGTCCATTAGTTTTATACCTTGGCCCATTTCCCGTATTTCCTGGCCTGTTCCCTTAACGCCTTGCTCTATCTCCCTCACACACTGGGCAACGTCCTGCAGGCCCTGATCCATCCCGGCCGTTCGTTTTTCCAAATCTCCGGTGACCTGACTCAGACGGTCTGTAGCCTGAATCTGGCTGTTAGCGGCAGAACTTACCTTTTCCATATCAGCGCCAAGCTTTCCCAGGTTAGCCTCCACTCTTCCCGCCGTGGCCGCCAAAATGTCGTTGCTGTTGCGCACAGCCAGGGCCATTCCTTCCAGGGCCCCATCCAGCCTGGTCACAGCGTAACTGACTGACGCTATGCTTTCCCCAAGCGCCCCGGTGGATTTGCCCATGAGGTTTACCTGCTGGCCAAGGCCAAAAGAGATGCGTTCCATGAGCTTGGCGCCTCCGGCAAAAGCCTCCCCGCTTTGGGACAGGTTAGTGGAAACCTCTGCTATTTCTTTTAGAGATCCCTGCAGTGTCCGGTATAATTCCTTCATTTCCGCTGACATCTGATTTAAAGCCTGTTCGAAGTTCCCAGCCAGTTCTTTGCTGAGCCCTGCGAAGAGGATTTGGAATTTCTCCCCCAGGACATCGGCCGCACCCTGAATACTGTTAGGCCTGGGCAGGGTAGGAAACAGTTCATTGTCCAGAAAATCCTCGGCTTCAATGAAAAAGGCTTCCCGCCTTTGCTCCACTCTTAAAATCAGGGCGGTAACGCTTAGAATCATTGCCGAACCAATCCCTGCCAAACTGGTGACAAAGGCTGTACTCATGCGCTGGAGGGGTATGAGCAGGCGTTGAATAATTTGCCCGAGCAGGTCCCCTTTGGCGAGGGTATCTACTCCCATCTGCTGCAAAACCCCTTTGATTTCAAAAAGGGATTGGGTCAGGCCCAGAAAAGTACCTATAAGTCCCAGCATCAGCAGGATAGACAGGCAGACCCTGGCCACCCTTTCCAGGTCCACCTCCAGAGGTCGCCCTACTATTTTCACCGACTCATAAGCATCCTCTAAGAGTACCCCGGTATTGACCTGTTCATTGCCCTTGGCGGCACTCAACCGGTACTGTTCAAAGACCCCCTGCCACAGTTTCCCCGGATTTGCCTGGCGGCCCAGGTGCCAATCCCGGCGGTAGGCCCGGAAAAGGGTAAGTTGCCTGCCCAAAGACCAGGATAGCCAGATTTGGCAGGTAAGCCCGGCAAAAAAGCAGATGAAAATCGCAAAGACCACATAAGCCCTGCCATACTGCATTTGCAGGATGCCCTCTACTAAATATGCGTCAATAAACTGTTCAAACCAGGCCATCCCCTGTCCCCCTTATACCTTTGTCAGTGCCACCGTCAAGATCAGGGTTTCCCAAAAATCCTGCCATGGAATCAGTATGCTCAGCCAGTACCCGGCCAAAGTATTCTGAGCCGGTTAGGGCCTTTAGGGCTTCCTCGCCTGCTGCCAGGCCCAAAGAAACTTGGCAGCCAACTACCCAGAACACTTCCAAAGCCTCCGGGTCTAACTTACTTGCCCTTCCGTCCATCCCAATATCCGGGCTCACTTCTTCCGTAATTCCGCTCAGACCATGGCCTCTCCAATCAATTCCCTGCTTCTCTTCAACTATTTCAGGCAAGAGCAGTTCCCTTGCCCTGGCAAAGTTCTCCTGCTTTAGCATAAGCTTGGCTAACTCCCGCCTAATCATAACTAAGGCGTCTTCCTTTAGTCCCTGAAGGTTAAGACAGCGTTCCAAAACTTGCAGTTTCAGTTCCGCTTCCAGGTTTACAAAGGGTGAGAGCAAGGCCAGATTTACAACATTATCCAAGAAATTAGGAAAATGGCGATATGTTTGCACAAAAATCTCCAAATCCCCGGCTAATTGCTCCTCAGGATTCACTTCCGCTCCCTTGCTCTGTATTCCGGGGGCCGGTAAAACCTCCAGTTCTCCTGCGGTCTCTTCCCCACCTATGTACTGGACCTTATAGGTCAGCCTCTCCGAAAAAACCCGCCTAACCTGCACCACCAGCTCTACCCCCTGCCTTACCAAAGCCGGGAGCTTGCTTTCCCCCGAAAACACACTTCCCCATACCTGCACATTAGCCCCGTATCCGGGCCCGTCTGGAACTGCTATCTCAACAGATAAGAGGCTTTTGCACAAGTAATAAAGGTTGGGCAGGTTATCCGTCCGGAGGCGGTACACCTTCCGGTACACTGCCCCTGCATCCTTATCAACCCGGCCTTTCTCCAGGCAATATTCCCCCAAGGCCTCTAATAGCTCTACCGGTTCACTTTCCGCTACTGCACTTTCCTCCGGCTCACTGCTGAGCCCAACAGCTGTTACCAGAAAATCCAGGACCGTTTCCTCCCGGCGGGCAACCCCGCTGCGCCATAGCTTATAAGCCAGGCTCACCGCTTCCCGGTCCTGGGCCAGGACTTCCCGGTTCACTGTCCGAAGCTTATTCAAAAGAGTATGAAGACTATACACCGGGTCCCAAAGGTTTTCCAACCGGGAATGCCCATATTTCCTCGCGGAGTCCCCGGATTTC
>JAJZTU010000319.1 GCA_021848765.1 Bacillota bacterium | reverse complement strand
GCAAGGTTAACCTGCTTTTGGTCAGGAAACTTAGAGCGGCCAGTGCCCCATCAGGCAACTAACCTGCCTTGGGTCAGGGAGATACCTGTTCCGGTACGGAACTAAGAGCGCCGGACCGGGGCAGGTTCCGACCGGTCGTAAAAACGGGGTAAGTGGAGGTGTTCAAGGTGTTGCAGATTAGATTTCAAGGCCGGGGGGGCCAGGGCGCCCAGACCGCAGGATATATCCTGGCTTCCACCTTTTTTCAGGCCGGCAAATACGTTCAGGCCTACTCTACATACGGTGGAGCAAGACGTGGTACGGCAGTCAGTACTTTTATCAGGGTAGATGATAAACCTATTCGCCTCCGGTGCGATATTGAAAATCCTGATGCTATTGTCTGTTTTGACTCCAGTTTATTAAATGAGGCACTGCTAAAGGGCGCCACCGGGGATACTGTGGTTTTAATCAGTTCATCCCACCCACCAGAACATTTCCAGGATCTCGGTGATTATCAGCTAGCCACTATTGACGGTTTGAAGATAGCCCAGGCCAATAATCTGGGGAGAATTGTGAATTCGGCCCTGGTAGGGGCATTTGCCGGCCTGCTGCAGTCTCCGGATATTGATTTATTGACCCGGGTAGTTAAAGAGATGAGTCCGGTCAAGGTTCAGGAAAATGCCCAAGCCTGCCTGGACGGATACAGAATGGTACAGAAGAGGAAGAGGTGAGCTCAATGGCAGAGGTGAAAAAACAGATACCGACAATCTGGACTACCGGTTGGACCGATATTATGAACACCGGCACCTGGCGCAGCGCTATACCTGTCTACCAACGGCGCCCCTCACCCTGTCATGAGGCTTGTCCGGTCGGCGGCGATATTCCGGTATGGATACAACAGGCAAAAGCCAAACAATATGAACAGGCCTGGCTGACCCTTGTGGAAAACAATCCTTTCCCGGCTGTTACCGGGCGGATTTGCCACCATCCCTGTGAGGGAGGCTGCAACAGGGGGGAGTATGACGGAGCTGTGTCCGTCAACTCTCTGGAACAGTTTATCGGCGACCTGGCCCTGGAAAATGGCTGGGAACTGCCCCAGCCCACGGCAAAGAACAATAAAAAGGTGGCAGTGGTAGGAGGCGGGCCGGCCGGTCTGTCCTGCGCCTATCAATTGGCCGGACAGGGATACGGGGTAACGATTTTTGAAGCCCGGCCGGAACCGGGAGGTATCCTGCGTTACGGCATTCCTGAGTACCGCCTGCCCAAGGAAGTATTGCAAAAGGAGATACAAAGACTATTGAAATTAGGCATTACAGTCTGTACCAATACGGCGGTTAAGACTGCTGAAGATTTTGCCGGCCTGGAAACAGAATATGCTGCGGTATTCCTTGCCCTGGGTGCGCACCGGGCCAAAGGGCTGCCTGTCTTTGAGGAAAATAACCCAAAGGTGCTGGATTGTTTGGATGTCCTGTCCCGGGTGAACCAGGGAGCAAAAGTTGACCTGGGTGAACAGGTGGTGGTAATCGGCGGGGGCAGTTCAGCCATGGATGTTGCCCGTACGGCCCGCCGGCTGGGCAGCCAGGTGAAGGTAGTAGCCCTGGAAACCAGGGACATCATGCCTGCGCAGCAGGATGAAGTCCGGGAAGCCCTGGAAGAAGGAGTCATGTTATATGACGGCGCGATGACCAAATCAGCAGCTTCTTCCGGCGGGGAGACAATGATTCTGAATTGTATCAAGGTGGTCCTGGATCAGAATGTCCCACCCGGTATTTTAAAACCCATTCCTATCGCCGGTACGGAATTCAAACTTGAGGCAAATACCGTAATCCTGGCCATTGGTCTGGAGCCGGAGTTGTATGATCTGCCCAAGCTGGTCGGTGTAGACGGTACCATGGTTAAGGTGGACGCCAACCTGGCCACCGGCCGCAGGGGTGTCTTTGCCGGCGGTGATGTAACCACCCCGTACCGCTTTGTTTCGGCTGCCATAGGTGCAGGTAAAAAGGGAGCCCGGGAAATTATCAGGTATTTGAATTCCCTGAACGGCGCCGCCATGACTGAACAGGTAAATGTTCCGGAGCCCGTCTCCCCGGTTGACCTTACTGAAGAGGTCCCTCCGGTTGCCTTCACTGAAGTGATCTCTCCGGTTGCTTTTACTGAGGTGAACCTGTTCTATTTCCCTGTGCTCCCGAGGGTGGATAAGGGAAGTGTGCCGGCGGATTTACGCATACAGGATTTCCGCGAGGTCAAGACAGTGATTTCGGAAGCTCAGGCCCTGGAGGAGAGTGAGCGGTGTTTTAGCTGCGGGAACTGCATCAGATGCAACAACTGTTTCTACTTCTGTCCCGACCAGGCTATCGCCCAGGACCAGTCCCTGGCGGAAGGCTATTCTATCCGTGACCGGTATTGTAAAGGATGCGGATTGTGTGTTGAAGAATGTCCCCGGGGAGCTGTGCTGTTAAAGGAGGAGCAACGATGAGCGCAACAAAAATGCTGCTTAGCGGCAACCACGCAGTATCCTACGGCGTAAAACTGGCACGGCCCCAGGTAATTCCCGTATATCCCATTACTCCCCAGACACCGATTCTGGAGAAAATAACCGAACTCCATGCAGAAGGGGAATTGGCTGCGGACATAATGACCGCCGAATCCGAGCACTCGGCCATGGCGGCCTGTATCACAGCTTCCCTGACAGGAGTCAGGGTCTTTACAGCCACCGCATCCCAGGGCCTGATGCTGATGCATGAAATGCTGCACTATGCCTCGGGCGCCAGGGCGCCAATTGTCATGGCCAATGTCAACAGGACAATAGGTTCACCCTGGGCCTTTTGGCCAGACCAAACCGACAGTTTGGCCCAAAGGGATTGCGGCTGGATTCAATATTATTGTGAGCACGGCCAGGAATCACTGGATACGGTTATCCAGGCCTACAAAGTGGCCGAACAGGTTTTACTGCCCGTCATGGTAGTCCACGAAGCCTTTTATGTGTCCCATTCCGTAGAGCCGGTGGAAATTCCGGAACAGTCCCTTGTTGATGCCTACCTGCCGTCCTTTACTCCCGAACACCGCCTTGATCCCGACATTGGTGAGTCCTGGGGAAATGTGGTGAACCAGGAGATGTATCACCGCCACCGGAGGGATATGGGAGAGGCTATGGAAGGGGCAATTCCGCTGGCAAAACAAGCTGATGAGCAGTGGAAACAGCTAACCGGAAGAGGTTATGGCATTATCGAAGAGTACCGTTGTGAGGGAGCGGAATTGGTTATTGCCACCATGGGAGGTATCGCCGGTACGGCCCGGGAGGCGATTGACGAATTACGTGCCGCAGGGGTGCCGGTGGGATTACTGAAGGTGAAATTATTCCGGCCTTTCCCGGTGTTTGAGGTACGCCAGGCTTTAAGGGGTATTCCCAAAGTCATGGTAATGGACCGCAACTTTGCCCCGGGTACCGGGGGTTTTCTCCACCAGGAACTGAAAGCGGCGCTGTACGGTATGGAGCAGGGGCCGGAGATTCACGGCTATTTAACCGGGGTTGGCGGAACCAATGTTTCCCCCTCGATGATTGCCGGTCTGGTTAAAAAAGCAATTGAAGAAAAGCCTGCGGCAAATTCGGTTTGGATGGGGTGATCACGATGAGCTATTATGAAATTGCGGAAGAAAAAGTATTCCTTTCCGGACATAACGCCTGTCCGGGGTGCGGCGAGGCTCTGGCTCTGCGTTATGTGCTCAATACCCTGGGGCCAAAAACCGTCGGGGTAGTGCCCCCCTCCTGTATTGCCATTATCTCCGGTCCCCAGCCTTTCAGTTC
>JAJZTU010000318.1 GCA_021848765.1 Bacillota bacterium | reverse complement strand
CGCATTTTCAAATGCCTTTTCTGCCAGGTCCCGGGTTTTTAACAGCAGGTTCCGCCGGATTTCTGCTTTATTCTTTAATACCCCGGTGACAGTCGCCTGGAGGCTGGCTTCGTCAAGGTCAGGGAGCCAGCCGGCATTGGGCTGTTCCACAACCTCCATGAAACGGTCCACCTTGGGGTCATAGGATACTCCCACCTGGGGCACTCCCATCACCGCTGCCATGATTAAAGCATGTAAGCGCATTCCCACCAGGGCATCCAGGTTTCCGATTATCGAAAAAAGTTCCGCAATTGAGTATTTTTCCTGAAGGACCACTCTCTGGGAACTCATCAGCCGGGAGATTTTCCAGGCCGGAGTCAGGTCCTTCGGGTTGTGCATGGCCAGGAAAACCACCTGGCAGCCTTCAGCCTCGGCTAAATTATCCGCCACCCTGGCCAGCGCCGGGATAGCCTGCTCCAGTCCCGGCCAGTCCCGGACAGAGATGCCCAAAACAGGCCGCCGGTGGTCATCCGGGACAATCCCGGCCTGGGTCAGGATTTCTCTCCCCCGCTCCAGGGAAATTTGATTTCCGTCCATAGCCAGGACAGGGTCTGCAGTCACCCTGGACAGGGGTTTGGTCACACCCAGTTGCTTAAGGTCCTCCAGGGACTGCCTGTCCCGCACGGTGATTACATCTACTTTGTTCCCAATCCGGCCAATGAGGAGCTTATTTAATTTTTGAGTTACCGGCCCGATGCCTTGCGCATAGAACATCACCGGGATACCCATGAATTTGGCCATGAGCACAACAGCCAAATAGTACAGGATACTTCTGGAGCCGGTTACATCCTGAAGCAGGCTGCCCCCTCCGCTGATAACCAGGTCAGCCTCTTTTACCGCAGACCAAATCTCCGGAAGCAGCCAGCGGTTGACAGCCTTGACCTTATAATCGGCGGCAGTCTTCTCCGGGTTGTTGGACAGCACAATAATGTCCAGTTTAGGCTTCAGTTGACGCAAGGAAGTAATCATTGCATACAACAGGGCCTCATCACCGGCATTATCGAATCCATAGTATCCTGAAATCACAACTTTGCTCATGTAAGAATCGACTCCCCAGTAGGCTAGTTGCCGTTGCGATACTTTTCGACGCGCTTACTAAAAATACCTTCCAATCTCTGGCCTTTTGCAGGAGAATGGCCAGAGGCAGCGAATATATGTACAATTGTTGCGGAATAATTTAGGGAAGGGTGATGCAAAAAATGAAACTCTTTGATGAAAAAGGCAAACTCTTCGGCCTGGTGAATCCCATTGACCTGCTGGTGATCCTGCTGATCGTCCTGGTAGCCGGTGGGGTGGTTTACAAAACCAAATTCTCCGCCGCAGGGACCGCAGCTAAAACGGTTTACGCAACGGTTAGAATTCCCCTGGTTATCCCTGATGTGGCCAATAAGCCCAAAGTAGGCGATAAAATCGTCTCCGGTTCCAGTTACACTGAGGTAGAGATTGTGGATGTCAAAGTCAACCCCGCTCAAGTGGTAACTTCCAAAGCCGATGGCGGACGCTTCCTGGCCACTGACCCGTGGAACAAGGATGTTTACGTCACCGTAAAGGGCAAAACCGGTATCCCTGATGCCGAAATCAACCTGGGCGGCCAGGAAATCCGGGCCGGTAAAGATTATTATGTAAAATCTTTTACCTATGAGCTTAAGGGTACCATTGTCGATGTAAAAGTTGAGTAGCCCCAGCTGCTAATTCCTTTAGACTTGGTAATGAATTTGCCGCCGTTGTGCTGAGTATGCTGTCTTTATGACGGTACGTGGGTCTTCCGGTCGATTGGCCGGAAGGCCTTTTTCTTTTTTTAGATACCGGCGGGAATTACAGTGTCTCCAGGATAAAGCCCCCGGCCTCCACTACCTTGCGCTCATAGACATTCCGGGTATCCACGATAAAGGGCTGGCCGGCAGCGCTCAGATATTTGTTGAACAAACTGAAATTATTGTAGTCGATACCGTCTTGTTTAGCCAGGACCACTATGCCGTGAGCGCCCTCCAGAGCCTCTTGCAGGGAATCCACTTTAAAGGAATGCCTGGTAGGGACCGCCGGGTCGAAGGCAGCAACTTTAATTCCTGTTGTTTGCAGCAGTTCAATCACCTGCAGGGCCGGACTTAAGCGGTCATCATTGGAAAAATCCTTCATGGCAATGCCGAAGACGGCAACTTTGGCCTCTTTGGCCAGGACGGGCAAATTCCTGGTGACCATGCTGACCACAAACTGGGGGACATGTTCGTTGATATCCCTGGCCAACCTCAACAGCGGCAGGGGCACTTCCATCTCCTCTGCCTTAGGAGTCAGGTAATGCAAGGCATTAGGGATGCAATACCCTCCCAAAACGGGTACGGGCAGCAGGAGCTTAACCCGTTTGTGGGTGTTGGCCACCCGGATGACTTCAAAAGTATCAACCCCCAAGGCCTTGGTAAACCGGGCAAACTCGTTGACCATCGCGATATCCACATCCCGGGAGATATTCTCCATTACCTTGGCGGTTTCCACCACTTCCATGGAACTGCAGGGCACCAGGTCGGCTTTAGTGACAATCCCCAAAAGCTCCATAGCCCTGTCCCGGCTGGCCCGGTCCACCCCGCTCACCAGGGTGGGCATATTTTCAAACTCTTCAAAAGCCTTACCCTCGGCAATCCGCTCAGAGGAATAAGCCAGGTAAAAATCATCGTCAGCCTTCAGGCCGCTTTCCTTTTCCAGGATAGGCCGGATGTAGTTCTGAGTCATCCCGGGCACCAGGGTGGAGCGGACCAGCACCAGGTCATTGGGCTTAAGCCCCTTGCCAATGGCCCTGGCAGCAGACTCCACATGGTCAAAAAGGTGTTCACCGTTAACCACCGGGATACCCACGGTCATGATAATATTATTGCAATTAGCCAGAGCATCGGCGGCATCGGTGGTTGCCTTAAATCTTCCGGCCTCTAACTGGTCTTTCAGCACTTTTTGAATGGGGGTATTATGATAATGCTCCAGGTGATGAGTAATCCCCTCATTAAGTTCGGCTATTAAATCAGCATTTACATCGACTCCATAGACCTCACAGCCCCGGATGGCAAAACTCAAAGCCAGGGGCAAGCCTACAAAGCCCAACCCAAATACCGCTACCTTTTTCACGCCTTCTTCTTCCCTGGAACGTTGACTACTAACCATTTAACGATATCCTCCTTTAATTTCGACTACCTGAATTTTTAACTAACCCATTATCCCGTCTGCAGTTACTTTTGCACTATTGGATTCCCTTTTCCCGCATATAAGCCGTAATTTTTTCCTCCATGACCCTGACCCGGCTCTCCCAGGAGTTCTCCCGGGCCCGCTTCAGGCGCTCCGCTTTTTTTTCCGGCGTTTCTTCCCGGAGGGCTCTTTCTATACAGGGAACAAATTCCTCCGGCTTCCGGGCTACCTCCACCACACCGGCGAAATCCCGGATTCCCGGCATATCAACGGTCACTATGGGTTTACCGGAGGCCAGGTATTCATAAAACTTCAGCGGACTTACATTGCGGGTAAGTTCATTCATCCTGAACGGGTTCAAACAAACATCAAATGCCTTGAGATATCCGGGCAGCCGGCCCACATCCTTACGGCCCAGGAAATGCACGTTGGGCAATCCCTTAAGCCTGCTGACATCTATACCTACCCCAACCGGGCCTACCAGCACCAGAGACCATTCCGGATGGGCCGCAGCCGCGGCATACATCAAGTCCAGGTCAACCCAGTCCTGGATTACTCCCACAAAACCAATCACCGGTCCCTTAATGGAGGCA
>JAJZTU010000317.1 GCA_021848765.1 Bacillota bacterium | reverse complement strand
GTCTGCAACTCTTACCTAACCTGCGTACTCCCAAGTTCACCCCCTTATCTGGTGGCTAATCCATATGGTGGTCTGACCACTTTACCTGTGAGAATAGTTCGACAAATCTTTTCGTTCTCCTTCTGACAATTAATTTCAAATTTAAAATATTTTAAAAATACAAAAAGAACATGTATAATTCTCCTACACGTCCTTTTTGGGGTATTCAATAATTTAACATTTTCATACGCTAAGACAATATTTGGTAACGATATCCCTATTTTTTACTACTCTATGCTCAAATCATTAGGGTTAAGGTCATTTCATAGAAGTTTATACCCCTCACCCCCGTCCATATTCTTTCTTTCACGTTCAATTCAGGGCGCGAGGTATGGACAACATAGTATTCTTTTTCGGGATGTACTTTGTGGAGCCGCACATACCGTCGTAATGCTCCGTTGTTATCCTCACCAAACAACTCAACAAGCTGAATATTCTCTATAATTCGCTTATCGCCTTCTGTATGGGCTTCAACAGCTTCAATTATTACCCATTGCTGCGGATATGTTTTCTTTACATCTTCCCAAAGCATTAAATTGCCTCCAATCTCCTAATCTTTATCAAAGTTCCTATAATAGTTAGAATCGGTACTTTTATGTGATTGAAGTATATCAAACGGCTTTAAGATAAGCAATATTTTGGCAATATATATTTAAGTTGATTTTCAATTAACTGTTAATCACCCTCAGTATCCATTACAACCTTGTTTCTACCTGAGTTTTTGGCTTTATAAAGCGCTTTGTCCGCCCGGATAATCATATCTTCGGTATCCTGGAAAACTTCAGGGAACTTAAGGCAAAATTCCGCTACCCCCATGCTTATACTGAGGGGTATCCGTATTCCCTCAGCGGTGGTAAACTCTGCCTCTTCCACCCTCTGGCGAATTCTCTCAGCCAAGGCAGCAGCTGCTTCCCTCCCGGTGTTAGGGCAAATGACCATGAACTCTTCTCCACCCCAGCGCCCCATGATATCGGCCTTCCGGATAGTCTGGTTAATTACTTCCACTACTCCCAGCAGGGCCTGGTCACCCACACTATGCCCATAGGTATCGTTGACCTTCTTAAAATAGTCCAGATCAATCATTATTGTGGATAGTTTTTCACCATAGCGTACCGCATGAGCCAACTCTGAAGGCAACCTCCCCAGAATATACCGGCGATTGTAAACCTGGGTCAGGGGGTCGGTAGTGGCCAGTTGCTCCAAAAGCCGGTTCTTTTCCAGAAGCTCAGCCTGTTTGGCTTGAATTTCTTCCTCGGACTTCTCAATCTTCTCCGCCATCTGGTTAAAAGTCTCTGCCAGTGCCGCAATCTCCTGGAAAGACTCTACCCTGACCCGCTGGTCCCAATTCCCCTGCGAAATCACATTGACCATATTGCGTAATCTGGTAATAGGTCCGGTGATACTGAAAGCAAAAACAACCCCTATAGGAATGAACCCGAGAAAAATCACAGCCAGGCTCGCCCAAACCGCAGAGCTTTGATATTCCTTCACTGACCCCATAATCTCAGCCCTGTTCAATTCCGCAACCAGCACCCACTGGCGCTCCGGAAGCCAGCGATAAACTCCCAGCACCTGCTCCCCCATATAATCGGTAAACTCTCCGGTAATGGTCTTGCCCAAAAGAGCTTGTCTGATTCCTGGGGTTTGTAATTCCAACTCCAACACTGCTGTATCCTTAATTCTACCATTACTGCTTAACTTTTCACGGTGCCAGGACTCAGTAATCATATACCCTTCTTTGTTCACCAAATAGGTTTTCAGGGCGCGATGCTCGTGGGTGAAGCTCATAATTTCATTTAGCCTGTTTAGGCGTACCGAACCCTGAACTACGCCGACAATGTTCCCCTCTGACCAAACAGGTGCGGAAAAAATGATTACCGGTTTTCCTGAAGCGGGACTAATTAAAACATCAGAAACAAATTCCCTGCCCTCCAGACCCTTCCGGAAATAAGTTCGCTCATGAACATCTAAGCCGGGCATCCCAACAGTATCTGTAAGTGTCTTCCCATCTAATCCGGCAAATGCAATCCCTTCGTATTCACCGCTGCGTTGATGAAATTCTTTAAATAAATTCTCCATTCCCAAACGGTTTCGGCTGCGAACTACCCGGGAATCCGCGAGATTAATCATGTCCCTTTGGCGTTCCTGGATCCAAACATTGATGAAATCCAACTGTTTATCGGAGACCAGGGCTAGGTTGCGGTATGTAGTTTGCTTTACCAGTTGTTCAATAAAGTGATAGTTATTCACTAAAAGCATTACACCCAAGAGAGTGGTAGCTATCAAAAACAAACCTATTAAAGAATAACTAAGTTTGATCCTACCTGGTGTCCAAAGCAAAAGCTACACCTCTTTACTGATTTTCTTGCCGTGAATAACAATCTTCGACAAAATATGTAAAAAACCTGTTTTTGTGAGAAAAATTCTGGAATTTCCAGAAAAAAAGCGCTAACGAGCGCTTTTGGCCTGAATAATGCTATCTAACTTGGACTTTGGGTCGCTTTGGATTCATTGCTTGCCACCAGGCAGGTATCCGACCTGGGCGTAAAGCCAAGTTTTAATCCCGCTTAAGGCCTAAGACTTTCCTGGCCTCCTCAGGTGAAGCAACTTCCCGGCCGATTTCCCGGGCCAAATTCGCTACCCTGCTGACCAGTTGGGCATTACTCCGGGCTAGCACTCCCCTGGAATAGAAAATATTATCCTCAAAACCCACCCGGACATGTCCACCCATGATAATCGCCATAACGGCCATGGGCAGTTGCTGCCTGCCTATGCCGGCAACTGTGAAGGTAGAGCCCTGGGGAAGGCAATCAACCAGATAAAGTAGTGCTTTAGGGCCGGCAGGCATTGCTCCGGGAACACCCAGTACCAGATCAAAGTGCAAAGGCGCTGTAAGCAAGCCTTCCTTTAGGAGCCGCTTAGCGTTCTCAATCATGCCGGCTTCGAAAACTTCCAGCTCCGGCTTAACTCCATATTTTTGCATGGTTTTGGCAAAGCTGCAGATTTCCCCCCAGGGATTTAAGAAAACCTCATCCCCGAAATTAACCGAGCCGGTGGAAAGTGTGGCCATTTCCGGCTTAAGAGTAACAGGTTGGAGCCTTTCTTCCGGACTCATCCCTGCCGCCCCTCCGGTGGAAACTTGAATAATGGCATCACAGCGTTCTTTAATACCTTTAATAACCTGCCGGAAAATTGCCTTGTCCTGAGTTGGCCGCCCTTGAGCGTCCCGGACGTGGAGATGGATAATGGAGGCGCCGGCCTGACAGGCTTCTTCCGCAGCCAGGGCAATCTCTTCCGGAGCAATGGGCAGATTAGGTTGCTGGGCTTTGGTGACCTCTGCCCCTACCAGGGCTGCGGTGATGATGAGTTTATCCATAGGGCCACCTCCTTGCGTAGGGTCGTTTTGGTAGCAAGCACTTTACCCGGGGTATACTTCGGGTGGGGCGGTTACTTTTTGCGCTGTTTGTCCTTCGGCACCATGCAGGTCCCGGTGGCCCTGCAGACCACGATCGGCTCAGGAAGTACCTCTGCGGCTGAAGGTTGGTGGGGGTCGTTAATCAGATGGATGACTTTTTTGGCTACAAACTCCATTCGCCTGGAGGTGTTGCCTACCGAAACTATTTTGCCTGTGGCTTCGATGTAGTCCCCGGCAAAGACCGGGGCCTTAAATTCAATCATGTCATAAGCTACAAAGAGTCCCTCGTCACCGTCATGGCGGATCAAAAGCTCGGTAGCTACGTCTCCAAACAGTCCCAGCATCCGG
>JAJZTU010000316.1 GCA_021848765.1 Bacillota bacterium | reverse complement strand
AATCCGGTGCCCGAACCAATGAGTTCCCCGGCAATAAGTGCGCGCCAGGCAAAGGCCCAAGCCAAGCGCATTCCTGTCATGATAGCAGGCACTGTGGAGGGCGCCACTACATACAAGAACAACTTCCACCCTTGGGCGCCCATAGTCCGGGCGGCCTTTAGCATTATAGGCGGAATATTTTTCACCCCGCTTTCGGCGCTAATGACCATGGTCAGGGTAGCCCCGATGCTCACCACAAAAATGATTGCCAAATCCCCGAGCCCAAACCAAAGCAGTGCCAGGGGCAGCCAGACTACACTCGGAACTGTTTGTAGGCCCAATACCAGGAATCCCAGAGTCTCTTCCAGCCATTGCACCCTGGCCATAAGGAAACCCAGCGAGATACCCACTAGCAGGGCTAGTCCATAACCGGTTAAGAGCCGTTGCAAACTTACCGCAATGGCCTGGGGCAGGCTCCCGTCGGCAAAGCCGTCAACAAGGGTTCGGGCAACAGAAAGTGGGGATGGAAAAAGAAAATCCGGCCAAATATCCATTCTGAATAGACTTTCCCAAAGCAGCAACAGGCCGAGAAAAAATAGCAGGCGCTTATATAAGGTCGGCATCACATCCAACTCCCCCGGGATATAGCCCCTATCCTCCGTTCCAGAGACGAAATGATGCCTTCATCAGCAGGTTCCTGAATATTTTTTCTTTCACCCGGGTTAACCCTGGCAATTTCCTCCCGCAGGATTTCCCGGACCTGTTTTTCCATGAGCAGCAGCCTGGTATCTTCAGGATTACGTGGCCTGGGAATAGGGATAAACAGTTCCCGCTTAATCCTCCCCGGCCCGGTGGCGAAGATACACACCCGGTCTGCCATTATCAAGGCTTCCCGAATGTTATGGGTGACAAAGATAATAGTTTTCCCGGTGTTTTCCCAAATTTCCCCGAGGTCCCCTTGGAGCTTGCCCCGGGTCTGTTCGTCCAGGGCCGCAAAGGGTTCATCCATGAGCAGTATCTTCGGATTCATTACCAGAGCCCTGGCCATGGCCAGGCGTTGGCGCATTCCCCCGGACAGTTGATGAGGAAACTCCCCGGCAAATTGGCTAAGCTGGACCATCTGTAGATATTCTAAGGCTTTTCTCCTCCTTGTTTTGGCCTCAATGCCGGCAACTTTTAATCCGAACTCTACGTTTTGCACCGAAGTGAGCCAGGGAAACAAAGCTGACTCTTGAAATACCACCACCCTGTCAGGGCCTGGCCCGTGGACCGTTTTGCCGTCTACGGCAGCCTGCCCCGCAGAAGGGTGGTCCAACCCGGCAATGATATTCAATAAAGTGGTTTTCCCACAACCCGATGGTCCCAGTAAGGCGACAAATTCACCCTGGCGCACCTTGAGGTTCACATGGCTTAGGGCGGTAAATTTGTGGCCCGCTTTTTGAATGAAAAATTTAGATAGATTTTTTATCTCGACCAGCACCTCATCTCCCCCTTTTCACTGAAAACAGGCTAGCAAAGAATACCCACATTCTCCATGGGTATTTTATGCTAATCTTTCGTCAGGGGTGAAATGCTGTTCATCATTTGGGCGAAACAGCAAAGGACACCGGGCATAATCGGTGTCCTTGGGCAAATTCGCAGTCCATTGGTTTTAAGGTACCAGCCATCCTTTCTTAAGGGCATAGGCCAGGGGTAAACCCAGGATGTAACCCCAGCTGGGGTTAGTCCAAACACTTACAATCCCAACTACCAGAATGATAAATAATTCCTGGTTCTGCTTAGGGTATTCCATACTCCTGGCCAGGTCCAGACCCCCGTAAACCAGCAAGGCCCCCAGAACCGGCTCAGGGATAAGCCGGAATATTTTGATAGCCTCAAGACCCAGAAAGAGCCCGGCTAACAACAAGCTAATCCCCAGAAGCACAGGGGCAGCCGCAGTCCGGGCGCCAAAGCGGTAATGGGAAACCAAACCTCCTCCGCCGTGGCACATGAGATATCCGCCAAAGGGAGCAGCAATGAGGTTCCCCAATCCCTGGGTGAGGGCAAGGTTGCGCACATTTACCCGGGTAGCGTGAGGAAACAGCCTGTTGGCAAGAAAGGAACTGACAATAATTGCATTGGTAATGGTCAGGGGAATCTGGGGAATGACAATCTTAAAGATTCCTGTTTGCACATCGGCAAGTGTTGGAATCACCAAAGGGGGTAAGTGCAGTCCAAGTTTGAGGTCCGGAAATTCCGTTAACTTTCCGGTGAGCAAGCTGTATACCACTCCGATAACTACCCCGGTAATCGCACTGGGCCAGGATCTGCTGAAGCCGAAGGGCAGCATCACCACCAGGACCAAAACCCCCAGGGCCAGATTCTGTCCAACCATCTTCAAGCCCAAAAGAGACAGGCTCAGGCCCAGGCCTAACTGAATACCGCTGGTTACACTTCTGGAGGTGATTCTGGCCAGTCTTTCCATTAGTCCTGTGGCAGCCAAAAACGCAAGCAATCCACCTAATACCAGCCCGGCTCCCGCAATTTCCCCCGGGGTTGCTTTCTGGATGAGAATGGCCGCAGATGCTGCCTTCATCGGCTGTACCGCCATAGGAATCTGGTAAAACAGTCCTGTGGCCAGGTAAAATAAGCCAAACATGGTTAAAACACCGGCCGGATTAAGGTGCGCCAAGCTAATAGCACCGATGATATGTGGTAAAAACGTGCCAAGATCCCCCAAGGCACCTGAAAGTTCATTAAGGTTTATTTTAGCAGTAGCGGATTTTGGTTTCCCACTCTCGGCTGCCATCACAATCTCCTCCTGGCACAGTCCATTTGACGTGCCTGCCTAAGCCTTGTTGACTTTAGAATGTATTCTCTTTCCACATGAATAATCCTCTTTTAACCTGTTTTTTGCCGGCATTTTGGAGAAACTATGCCCAGACCTGTGAAAAGGTGGTGTCCTATGCTTAAAGCATATAATACCCGGGCCCTCTGGGTGGCCTTGGGGGCCAATTTATCCATCTTCGCAATCAAAGCTGTCAGCGCCTTAATCAGCAACAGTGCCGCCATGTTTTCCGAGGCTTTACATTCCTTGGCTGACTTGGTCAACAGTATTTTTTTATTGATCGGCATTCGCCTGGCCATCCGGCCTGCAGATGAAGAACATCCCTTTGGCTACGGTAAAGAGGTTTATTTCTGGTCTTTTGTCGCCTCCATCTTCATGCTGGGTGTGACCAGTATGGGCTCCCTCTTAAAAGGCTATGGCCAGATTAAGGACCCCCATCCCCTGGAACATTTTAGCCTGACTATAGCTGCTTTGGTTATCGCCACCTGCATTGAGGCCCTTGCCGTCCATTCGGCCATGCAGGGTGTGCTTAGGGAAGCAGGCCACAATGCACACGGCTTAAAGCTGATTCCCGAATCTTTTCAGGTGTTGGAAAAGGTAGCCAATCCGGCCATCAAGCTGGTTTTCTTTGAGGACTTGGTGGCCTTTTTCGGGGTGGTACTGGCTCTAGCGGCCATAGTGGCGGTTAAGCTCACCAATTATCTAATTCTGGATGGACTGGTATCAATACTCATTGGTGTAACCCTGTCCATTTTAGCCATAACCCTGGCCTACGAAAACCGGGAGCTGATCATCGGGCGGGCGGCCACCGACTCCCTGGAACAGCTAATCGGGGACATTGCCCTGAACACCCCACGGGTTAAGGATGTCCATAGTTTGAAGACCATGTACCTAGGGCCAAAATCCCTGCTGGTAAATATGGAAATCGAGGTAGACCCCCACATGACCGTAGACAAAATGGATGATGTGGTGGCCGATGTGGAAAGCCGGATCAAGCAAAAGATTCCT
>JAJZTU010000026.1 GCA_021848765.1 Bacillota bacterium | reverse complement strand
GGAAGTTGTTCTTGTATGTAGTGGCGCCCTCCACAGTGCCTGCTATCATGACAGGAATGCGCTTGGCTTGGGCCTTTGCCTGGCGCGCACTTATTGCCGGGGAACTCATTGGTTCGGGCACCGGATTGGGCCAGATACTTATGATTGGTAGGGGGTTAGGGGACATGAGCCTAGTGTTGGCAGTGATGCTAATCATTGCCTGCATAGGGGTGGTTCTGGATAACGGCGTGTTTAAGCAATTGGAGGAACGTGTGCTCCGAAGATGGGGACTTGCTACAGGTAAATAGGCAAAACCATAGCCATAGGTAAAACCGTAACTGTAATTAGGTAAAATCACTGAGGTTTTTTCTGTGGTTATATGAGATAGGAGGAGAGCAGCAGAATGCTTAAGCGAGCCGCGGGCTTATTTATGTTGATGATACTGGTCTTGGCCGGTAGTGTACTTTTAAGTGGTTGTGGCGGTGAGCAAAAGGATGTCAATGAGGTACGCCTCGGGTTTTTCCCAAACCTGACCCATGCGGCAGCTTTGGTTGGGCTGGAGAAAAACCTCTTCCAACAGGAACTGGGAGCGGAAAGCACACTGAAAACCCATCATTTTGATGCAGGGCCGGCCCTGATGGAGGCCCTCTCTGCCGGGGAAATCGACATTGCTTATGTAGGGCCTGTGCCTGCAATCACAAATTATCTCAGGGGAGCCGGGGTAGTTATACTCGCCGGGGCCTACGAGGGAGGGGGGACTCTGGTAGCCGGAGGGGATGCGGGGATTGGGAGCGCAGCGGATTTGGCAGGAAAACGAGTGGCAATTCCCCAGCTAGGGAACACCCAGGATATTTCTCTGCGCCATATTCTGCAGGTTAACGGTTTAAAAGACAAACTTAAGGGCGGGACTGTAGAAATTATTCAGGTTCCTCCTGCCGATACCCTTACCTTAATGGTGCAGAAGCAAGTAGATGCCGCCCTGGTTCCGGAACCCTGGGGAGTATTGATGGAGCAAAAGGCGGGGGCTAAAGTGCTTTTGAACTGGAAACAGGTTTGGCGGGACGGACGGTATCCGACTACCGTGCTGGCAGCCCGGAAAGAATTCCTGGAGCGCAATCCCCAGTTGGTGGAAAAGGTAGTCAAAGCCCATATCAAGGCTGTGGAAGCGGCAAAAGCCAACCCGGAAGAGGCCCGGATGCTGGTCAAGCGGGCTTTTAAAAATCTGGTCAATAAGGAGATTCCTGATGATGTCCTGGCTAAAGCCCTGGAAAGGGGCCAGGTCAGCACGGAAATTGACGGGGAAGTCCTGCGGGAGTTTGCGAAACTGTCCTACGAGGCGGGATACCTTAAGGAGGAGCCGAACCTGGAGGGCCTGGTGAATTTGCAGTACCTGAAGGCTCAGCAGTGAGCAATGGTCTTTTTCACCGGTGCCAGGCTACTGAACGATTTTAAACTCGTGACAAACCCACGCCTTTTGCGTCGGGTTTGTTTTTCTGTGTTAATTACCGACCAGTTCTGCTTTAACCTTGTTTTTACCGACCGGCAAGTTATAGATGCGCACACCACAAGCTTGATAAACAGCGTTAAGAATAGCCGGGGCTGTGGGTACCAGGGCGGATTCCGAAACTCCTGGCGTCCCATACCGCAGCTTGAATTATATTTCCGGACTTTTGATGACCCCCAGGCTAAGTATCCAGGGTACTTTTGTACCGTTCGGACTTCGGCACCGGGTCTCGGGAGGTCCTAATACCCGTTTCAAGATCAATTGCTGATTTACGCGCAGCGACCCGACGCGACGGCCTGCGCTCCCATTGAGATATGGAATCAGAAGCTGGGCCGGTGGGTAAACCGGGGCGCAAAGGGCATCGCCCTCAAGGCATCGGATACCGTCCGGTGCTTTTTCATTTTTCAGAGGTGATAAACAATGCCCTATGTAACACCGGAGCAGATCGAGCGCGCAAAGCAAATGGATCTGCTGACCTATCTGCAATATTACGAGCCGCAGGAGCTGGTACGCTTCTCCGGCAACGTCTATACCACCCGCACTCATGACAGCCTGAAAATCAGAAACGGAAAATGGTGCTGGTGGTCTCCTTCTCTATTCCGGCGCGGCAGGAAAGCCGTAGGCTCCATCTGTTTGAAAGCGCCATTGACCTGTTTTCCTACGGCACGTTGGAGCTGCTTTCCGGCAGGGACTGGCGGCAGGAAAACTGCCTGTCCCTTGCGGGAATTTATAAACCGAAAGAAATCATCGAGGAAAGCACCCCGCCCGCCGCACTCATGCAATACTTACAAGACTTCCCACAAATCAATGAAATTGCTTTGCATCTGGATAACGACACGGCCGGACGATTGGCGGCAAAGACTATCAAGACCCTTCTTTCTCGCTCACACACCATTTCCGACGAGCCGCCGAAACGCGGAAAGGATTACAACGATTATTTAAAAATTGTATTGGAAATACGGCAACCGAATGGTATAGAAAGATAACCGCTTTATTTAACGCACGATTCTTCTAAAAAATTCAAACTTCTTGATTTATGTTATCATATATGATAACATAACAGTGAGGCACGGCATATACTAAGATTGGAGGTGTATCATGGAGTGGCAAGTGGAATACTATAAAAAGGAAAATGGAGATATTCCTGTCCTTGATTATTTGCTTTCGTTAGATGCAAAAATGAGGGCGAAAGCCTTTAGTGAAATAGAACTGCTTGAAAAGCATGGTTTCCAATTAAGGGAGCCCTATGTAAAACCGATAAAGGGTAAACAATACAAGGGAATTTTTTAGCTGAGAGTTAAATTCGCGTCGGACATCAGCAGAATATTTTATTTCACATACCACGAAAAAACCTTTGTGCTACTTCATGGTTTTACCAAAAAAACCGAAAAAACGCCGCAAAGAGAGCTTGAACGGGCACTGCGTTATAAAGAAGATTATGAAAGAAGGTGTGAGGATGAGTAAAGCAGGAGCAAGGTTTTCCGAAGTGAAGGAACTTTTAATGAAAGACGAAGAATTTAAAACGGAGTACGAAAAGCTAAAACCACGTTATGATGTGATTTCCCAAATCATTGAAGCAAGAACAAGCCAAAACATTACCCAGGAAGAATTGGCGCTCCGGGTTGGGACTCAGAAATCCAATATCAGCCGTCTGGAAAGCGGAACGTATAATCCATCCCTTGACTTTCTGGCTAAAGTTGCCCGATCCCTTGGGAAAGAAGTACAGGTCACATTAAAATAAAGCATTGTGGGAAGTCATACAGAAAGTGTAATGGCACTACCGGATGATGAAGGCACTGAGAAATCAGCGCCTTTTTCTTTTGCCCAAAATGAAAAGTAAGCTTTTCTACAATGAAACTCTATCAAGCAGGCATCGGATAAATGTTCCTTATGACCGCCGCTCCTTCTTTTCGGCCGGTAATATCTAGTAGCCCGTCAAGGCATGCATACTACTTCCGACGGGCGTAAACTTGGCTGACCTCTCTGTAGATAGCACACCGGGAGTTGGCTCCCTCACTCTGGAATTGCGGAGTCGGAGTGGAGGGACCCCACCCCCTCCTGACCCGAAAGTATAAAGTGGTTAGTTTCAGGGTAGTTCCCCATGGCTGAGGGCCACCTACGACGGATGAAAACCTATTTTCAAGGTACGGAACTAGGAGCACCGGATTGGGATAGGTATCCGACCGGTCGTAAAAACGGGTAAAGGATACCTGGCGAGGCACTAGCTAGCTCAGGCCTTGCAGGAATTTCACTATGGCCGTGTTTACCGCGTCGGGCTGTTCGATCATGACCATGTGCCCGGCATTGGGGAGGATGTCCATGGTTGCCAGCGGTAGATTGGTTTGCAGGTAATCTGAGTATTTTAACGGGGTCAGCACATCCTCTTCTCCGCAGATGATTAGGGCAGGAACATTAATGTTGGTCAGGGACGCCCTGATGTCAAAGGAGTCACAGGCCAGGAAATCACCGTAGCGGATATCATTGCCGGTAAGTTTATAGTCCTTTTCCCCTTGGTAGAAAACCTCATCAGGCGTTTTATCCGAATAGGCCAATTGCCGGAGGTTGGGAGGATTATTGCCCTGGCGGAAAAATTCCAGAAAATCCGGGGCAACCCTGAGTTTGGCTCCGGTGCCAACCAGAATCATGCCCTTGAGCATTTCCGGGTACTGGCGGGCGAAGTCCAAGGTAATAGCTCCACCCATGGAATGGCCTGCCAGTACGAAGGGACCCAGGTCCAAGGCTTCGGCAAAGGACTTGATGAATTCACGGTAATCCACAATGTCCCTGGCGCCTTGTCCTCCGGAATGCCCATGTCCCGGCAGATCAACTGCAAGGGGTTTGTAACCGCCGGAGAGATAAGCAAATTGACTTAACCAGTGGTGACTGCTCCCACCGGCCCCGTGAACAAACACAAGGGGAAGAGCCTGGGAATTCGGATTAGGTGACTCGTAATAAATTGAATTACCATTGATGGATATAGTGGGCATCCGCTTTCCTCCTTTTGTCGATATCCTAAATTATATCACAACTTTGCTAATCAGTATTAGATCTGATTATGAAACCACGCCATTACAAGAAAAACGGATAGGTTTTTGCTTTCTATTCAAAAAATGCTCTTGTTATAAAGGCTTGGGTAGGCACTTTGGTGCCCGCTCAAGCTCTTTTTATGTTCTAAAGTAAAAAGTTGCTTGGTTCTTTTTTGCGTTTTTTGGGAGGTATCTGGCAATGAATGTAGAACTAAAGTATTCGGTTGGCGAAGAGACCCTAATGGTGTTTCAGTTATAAGATTTAAAAAAAGCGGAGGAAAAAGCTATCATGAAATCTTGGAAAAAAAGAGTGCTGAAAAGTATTATCAATACCGGGTTATCCGTATGCCTGCTAACAGGCCCTCTGTTCACTACCCCTTTCGGGAATGTCCCAGGTATACAACAGGCCTGGGCCGGGACCACCATTCAATCGGAAGCGGTTGCTGATATCGGCCCCGGGGTGACCCACAGGAAAGCCTATGCCCAACTGGACGGAGCGCCCCAGGCAATAAATCTGGTTCAGGTGGACCTAACCAAAGAGTATATCAAACTGCGTACCTCAGCCCCCAATGACCGGGCAATTGGCCTGGAGACTGTAAGCTCCCAGGCTAAGCGCCAAAGCCGGCCGGGAGATGCAGTAGTTGCAGCGGTTAACGGGGACTTCTTTTACCTTAGTGACCCGGCGGGCCTGCCCATCGGAATGCAAATCCGCAATGGGGAGATTGTTTCCGGGCCCGGCAATCAACCTGTCTTTGGTGTTACCAAATCCGGAGAGCCGTTTATCAGCACAATTACCATGAAAGCTGAGGCCCGCACTGTGGGCGATACTGTCTATTCCCGGACCATCAACTCTGTGAACAAAAGACGCCTGGACCATAACTTAGTGCTGTTTACTCCTGCTTTTGGCACCGGCACCAAAACAAATAACCTGGGGACAGAACTGGTGGTTACCGGGTTGGAGATGCCCATCCGGCCCAACCAGACCTACACCGGGACCATAGCAGAAAAACGGGTGGGTGCAGGAAATTCGACAATTCCTGCGGATGGAGTTGTGTTGTCCGGGCACGGCAATTCAGCTGCCTTTCTCAACGGATTTCAGGCCGGAGAACAAATCAGCTTTTCCGTAAATTTAGATAAGGAAAACGTGGAGCAGGCCATCGGTGGTATCTCCCGGCTGGTAACTGACGGCCGGTTGGCGCCACGGAGCGAGTTTACCAGGCTCAATCACGGGTTTTCCCGCCAGCCCAGGACAGCGGTAGGGATCCGGGGAAACCAGGTGATGATCGTGACTGTGGACGGACGGCAGCCTGGAATCAGCGCCGGGATGACCCTGGAGGAATTAGGACAGTTTATGCTGGACCTGGGGATGGAGCAGGCCTTGAATTTTGACGGCGGCGGCTCCACTACCTTTGTAGTACGCCAGCAGGGTGATTCACTGGTGAGTTTAACCAACAGGCCGTCTGACGGGAAGGAACGGCCGGTGTCCAATTCCTTGCAGGTGGTTAGCACTGCTCCCCAGGGAGAGTTGACCCATTTGCTGGTAACTCCGGGGACCAGCAAAATTTTCAGCAATAGTAAGCAGCAGTTCTTCCTTAAAGGTATGGACCAGTACTATAACCCAATTGACTTGAGCGGCAAACAGGTTCAATGGAGTGTATACGAGGGACTGGGTACCGTCGACCAGCAAGGATATTTCACGGCCGGCAGCAGTGCTGCTGAGGGGGATATTACCGCTAATATTGACGGGGTAACTGTGTCTACCCAGGTTAGTGTTGTGGACAAAGTTGCCAGGGTTGCCCTGTATCCTAACCCGCTGATCGTCCAACCGGGAAATACCGCTAAGCTTAATGTACTGGCCTGGGATGAAAAAGGTAATCCGGTGACTTTAAACAACGGCGGGATTGTCTGGGCGGAAACAGGAGGGACCGGTTCCATTGATACTACCGGGTTATTTACGGCCGGAGATAAAGTGAAGGAAGGCAAAATAACTGCCAGGGTAGGGGATAAGTCCGCCGGCGTGAAAGTTTACACCGGCCGGCCGCCTGTGGTTTTGGAAGACTTTGAAGATGTTTCCGGCTGGGGAGGGTCACAGTTAAAGGCAGTTGCAGCCTTTGGGATGGCCGGCGGGCAGGAGCCTGTCCAGAGTGGTTTTGCTTCCGGAAAGCTGGTATATGATTTCCAAGCCGGCGGGGCCACTGCCGGGAAACCGGCCACCGGTACGTCGGCCGCTTATGCTCTCCGCAAGGCGAGGCTGCCCCTGGAAGGACGACCCTTACGCCTGGGTTTGTGGGTCTACGGTGACGGTAAGCAGCACTGGCTGCGGGGTATTTATTACGACGGCAAAGGCAAAAAACGCTACCTGGACTTCGCTCCGGGGACCGGTGTGAACTGGACCGGCTGGAAGTATGTTACTGCTGCGATTCCGGCTGATGCTCCCCTGCCTTTAAGTTTAGAGAGTATTTATCTGGCAGAGGACAGATTGGCCAAAAAGGATAAAGGGGTGGTCTTCTTTGATGACCTTACCGCCGAATATACTGAGCTTATCGAAGGATTGATTCCCGCCATTTCCCTGAAAATACCCGGAGCGGACGGGACTCTGAACACTATTGATGTTCCTGTGGACCAGTCCTCCCAGCCGGGGAACGGCAGGTTCCTGGTTGTCCTGGACCTGGCCCAGGTGAAGCTTTCCCAATTAGACCAGTATAAGGTGAGTCTATACAAAATTCTGGACGATAGCAGCAAAAAGATCCAGCGCACTGCGTTTGACGCTGAAGGGAACAAACTTAAGGCTTTGGTGGATGGCCTGGGAGAATATGAACTGGTTGAGAATAAGCCCAGTTTTGGTGATGTAACTGAGGCCGGCAGATTTGGATGGGCCAAAAGGGACATTGAAATCATGGCCGCCAAGGAAATAGTTAAAGGCAGGGGAGCGAACCTGTTTGATCCCGGAAATCAGGTGACCAGGGCTGAGTTTTTGACCATGCTGGTGAGGGCTGTGGGGCTAAAGGCTAATCCTGCAAAACCGGCAGCTTTTAAGGATGTCCAGGCCGGGGAATGGTATCTGGAGCCTGTTGGAGCCGCTGTGGCGGCAGGGCTTACCAAAGGCTACGATGACGGAACCTTCCGGCCCAATCAGCAGATCTCCCGCCTGGAAATGGCTCTGCTCCTGAGCAGGGCTGCCCGGATGACGGGCGGTGAGGTTGAAGTCGATACCGGGATTTTAAAAAAATTCAAAGATTACAAAGCTATTCCATCCTGGGCTGTAAAGGATTTATGCCTGGCTGTCCAGCAGGGGCTAATGCAAGGTAAAGGAAAAGACAAACTGGCCTTTAAAGATTTAGGCAACCGGGCCGAAGCAACCGTACTGGTAAAGCGCTATTTTGACAGGTATGGGGTATCCAAAGCTTAGCTGAAAATTACTGAAAGGCTGAGCCCGTGCCATATTAACAACAGATTGGAGTTGGGCGAATGTTTCCCTTGACCCACCTTTATTTTGCAGAAAAAGTCTGGAAGCTTGTACCGGAACTACCCTATAACCGGCCACTGCTTACCCTGGGAAGCACCTTTCCGGATGTGGTGGTGGCAGGATTTTTGGACCATGCCCAGACCCATCAGGGAGCCGGGCGCATGGTAGATTTTTTTAAAGCACATGCTCCTGGGCTCCTGCCCTTTGCCCTGGGGGTACTGACCCATGGCAGTGAACCTAGAGGATTAGATTATTACGGTGATGAGAAGTACCAGGATTTTGAACGGGGCTACTGCTTTGAGAAAGCCCGGCCTATTATTGCAGATGTGGTTAAATACTGCTGCCTGCCTGAAGAGTACGGGTGGTGGAAGGCCCATAACTTTATCGAGATGGCCATCGAAGTGGAGTTAGGGGAAACTCATCCGGAACTGCAAAGACAGCTCTATGCTGCTTACCATGACAGCGAGGCCATCAGCCGGGTAAGTGCCGTCCTGGGGGATTATTTTGGGAGGCCGGCAGGGGAAGTGTTTAACAGTATCACCTTTTTTACCCGGTTGATTGCCCTGGAATCTATTACGGCTGCAGAATTAGCCGAAAAATACCGCCTGCAGATGAAGACAAAGCATAATATCTGTATAGACCTGGCCGGAGTGGAGGCTACCATCCACCGGGCACGGTATTTGGTACGGGGAGACTTTGGGCAGTTTGAGCAATATGTTGTGGATAGACTGGTCGAACTAATTGAACTAATTACAGCGAGGTAGGACATGAGATTTAATTGGAAATCGCCATATTTTCTTTTAACGATGGCCACTTTTTTTTGGGGAGCCAATGCGGTGGTTGGCAAGCTTTTGGTCAATGAGCTGCCTCCCTTAACAATCACTACCTTCCGCTGGATAGTGGCTGCCTTGATACTTGTCCCTTTCGCCTACGCTCAGGAAGGGCACAGGCTGTGGCAGGGATTACGTTTTTGGCAACCGCTGGTCATCATGGGGATTACCGGAGTATTTGCTTTTAATACCCTGGTCTATTATGCAGTAAGATCTACAAGTCCAATCAATGCTGCCTTAATTAATACTTCCGGTCCCATTGTAATAGCTTTATTCTCATACTTTCTAACCAGGGAAAGACTCCAAGCCATCCAGGCAGCAGGTATGCTGTTAGCTATGGCAGGAGTGTTCTGGATTCTCAGCAAAGGGTCGTTTCAGTTATTATTAAGTTTTAACTTTAATTGGGGTGACCTGCTGATGCTGGTGGCCATAGTTATTTGGAGCATTTACTCCATTACGGTAAAAAGGGCTGTAAGCTGCATGTCATCCCTCACTGCCACCACCCTCAGCACCCTGATAGGGCTAATAGGGCTAATACCCTTTGCTTTGTGGGAGTTGAGTGTGTACAAGGTGGACAGGATTAGTTGGACCAGTGTGGCCGGGGTTGTTTATTTGGGTATATTTGCTTCTGTCCTGGCCTTTTTGTGGTGGAACCTGGGGGTAATCAAACTCGGTGCGGGCGGGGCAGCGGTCTTTATGTACCTGACCCCGGTGTTTACAATCATTCTCTCCTTCCTTATCCTTGGTGAACTGGCTAGCCGTCACCAGCTCTTTGGTGGACTGCTGGTTCCTTTTGGTGTTTTTTTAACCACCCGTGTACAGGCACAGCCACCCCGGCGGTTGAGGGCCGGTTGAAGAACGGTCGCCAGATTCCGCATATCCGGACCCGGTTGCCGGAATAATAATTGTCGAAGTAATATTTTCAATGCAAAGGAGGGAAAGGGGGATTTTGGCTAAGTCTGGGAGGACTACCGTTACGGGCTTGGCGAGAACGGTTCGCCCCCTGATTTCGACCGTTAAAGGAAATACTACTGGTAAAACGGGACAAGCTGTGTATAATAAAAATTAACAGCTCATCGCTGATGAACGGCGGAGTTTTGTTTTTGGAAATAGTTGCTCATCGGTGACGAGTGGCGAGTGTTTCCAGGTATGGAACTCACTTCCGGGAAGTGGATGGTAAAGATTTGGACTGGGGGGATCGGCCAAAAAGAGCGGAGACAAACATGGTAAGCAGGTTAGAGTCAATTGGTTCAAGGCAGTGGAGTCAGGGTAACAGATTTCGCCAAAGAATCAGTAAAAAATCAAGGCAGACAAAAGGAGGAAAGCGGAACATGCAAGTAACTTTGACAGCGGTACACTGGATTTATGTTGCAATGGTTTTAGTAGTACTTATCACTATGGCCCTTCGTCGTGACACAGTATTACCCTGTATCATCGGTCTCTTTGCTATCGGTATAGCCGCGACAGGAAGTTTAGTCAAGTCCATTGCAGTTGTGTTCAATGCCATCACCACCGCCGGTACGGAATTTATAGGAATCATTTCTGTTATTGCTTTGGTTGTAGCTATGTCCAAAATGATGGAGGACATTGGGGCTGATTACCTGATTATGCGGCCGGCAGCCAAAGTGATGGGTAATGCCGATGTTGCCTTCTGGGTTACCGGTATTGCCATGATGGTTACCTCCTGGTTCGTATGGCCCTCTCCTGCAGTTGCCCTTATCGGTGCCATCCTGCTGCCGGTAGCCATCAGAGCCGGTTTGCCCGCAATCGGCGCCGCTATGGCCATGAACCTCTTTGGTCACGGTATTGGCCTATCCAGTGACTGGATCATTCAGGGCGCCCCCAGTATCACTGCCAAATTTGCCGGGCTGCCTGATCCCACTGTAGTGCTTAAAGCAGGTACTCCCCTCTTTGTAGTTATGGCTGTCGTTACTACAGTTACCGCTTACATTATGCTCAAGCGGGATATGGCGAAAAATAAAGAAATATATGACCTGGAAGTTCAAGCCCACCGTGAAGCTGCTGCATCCGCTGAAGCCCGGAAATTCAGCGGGATAGCCTATGCTGTAGCAGCTATTGCCCCCATTGCCTTTATCCTGGACGTGGTTGCTATGCTGAAATTCGACCTTAAGGGCGGTGACGCTACTGCCCTGGTGGGTGGGACAGCGATAGCCATCATGAGTTTGGGAGCCGTAGGTCAATATGGGATGGAGTCCCTGGAAAAGATCACTGACTATGTCCGGGACGGCTTCTTATTTGGAATTAAGATCTTTGCTCCTGTAATCATCATTGGCGCCTTCTTCTTCCTGGGTTCAGAGAGCACTGCCAAGAACATCCTCGGTCCCCAGGCTACCGGTCTGGTTGACGACCTGGGTAAAGCTCTGGCTGCCAGTGTACCTTTAAGTAAAGCCCCTGTGGCCTTTATCGAGATGCTGGTTGGCGCTATCGGTGGTCTGGACGGTTCCGGTTTCGCTCCCCTACCCCTGATCGGAACTTTGGCCTCTACCTTTGGTAAAACTTTGGCTATTAAAGTCCCTGTTCTGGCAGCTCTGGGTCAAATATCCTCAGTGTGGGTCGGTGGTGGTACCATTATCCCCTGGGGTTTGATTCCCGTAGCAGCAATTTGTGGGGTTGACCCCATGGAACTGGCCCGGAAGAACTTCATTCCGGTAGTTTTAGGCCTGGTGGTTACTACTGTTGTGGCAATCTTCCTGATGTAGTACCCAAAACTTTTGCTCCCGGGTCGGGAGGGGATGGGGTATTCCTCCGCCCCGGCTCCGCAATTCCAGAGTGTGCCGGGCCAACTCCCGGTGTGCTATTTACAGAGAGGTCGGCCAAGTTTACGCCCGTCGCGGGTAGTATGCATGCTCTGACGGGCTACCTTCTAATTCCAGTGCTCCGCCTCCCGGAGGAACACCCCACCCCCTCCTGCTTATGGGTCGCTTAGCCGGGCTGTTATCATGACAGTGGCCTGAAAGTAAATTTGCAACGGCCATTCGGTAAGCATTGCTAGGCATTGTCGCTATGTGCTACAATTGAATCAAAACCAATAGTTAGGATGAGGACTATGCTTTCAGAAAAAGAAAGGCTTGAACTTAAAATCTTGAGCATTGTTCATGAGGGTACAGACCCCGTGGGTTCCGGAACTATAAGTGAACAGCTGCGCCTGGCCGGATTCGAAATCAGTGAAGCTACTGTGGGGAGAATTCTGCGCAGCCTGGATCATAAAGGTTTTACCGAGCGGGTTGGATTTCAGGGCAGACTGCTCACCGCTGAAGGGATTCAAAGGCTGACCCAATTGCGTAAGCAAAAAGATCAGTACTATTACAGTACTGAGTTAATGAGCGCCCTGAGAAACACTAGTAAGGAAAACTTAATTGACTTATTGGTTGCCAGAAGGGCCATAGAAGGAGAAATTGCCAGATTAGCCGCTGTTCATGCTACTCCCGAACAGCTGAAATTGATGCGCAAAATCCTGGAAGAGCAAAAACGGCATGCTGAACTGGGTATTGGCGGCGCCCACGAGGACGTCCAGTTCCATCACCTGATTGCTGAGGCGGCAGGTAATAAAGTCCTGGAGGCAGCTTTAGCCCTGATCCGCCAGTACGGACAGTTAAGCCCGATTTTGGAGCATATCCGTAAAGAGGTTCGCAGCAATATCGTAATCGATCATGAAAGAATTTGGGTGGCTATAAGCCAGCATGACCCGGAAGAGGCAAGAAAAGCCATGATTGATCACCTGGAGAGCCTGATTAGTGACGTGGAGAAGTATTGGGGGCAGGCGCCTGGTTTAGAAAATCATATATCTTAATTTTTTTTCCTCACAAGGAAAAAAAATTTTTCCTGGCAGCAGGAGATTGAGAATCATTGTCGAACTAAGCTTAGTAGGTGAGAGCAACACCGCTTTCTTTGTCACCGCAGCTAATCATCAATGATGAGCGGCATACTAGGCAAAGCCGGAGGAAAATCTGATTATCAGGAGGTGAAAGCTATTGACGGTAGATCCTTACAAGAGCCGGATGTTTAAGAGTAATCCTTATGCCAGGAAGCGGGACATCACAGGAAAACTCTGTGTGGTCCTGGAGGGAAAGTTGGAAGGACGGGGTTTGGAGCTAATCAAGCCAATTTCGCGCGCGGTGCTCTCAGGAGAGATTCATGAACTGATAGTAACTGACCAGGCAGAGGCCGCTCCCGGGGCAAAGGTGGACAGGATCGCTTACATTGGTTTTTTTGAGGTTACCCAAGGGGGAGTAATCGTTGAAGGAGACCAGGTTTTCTGTGGAGACAAGCTCTTGGGAGTAATCGCCGGCTTTGACGAAACTCATTGCCCCAACCACTGGAATATCATCATCAGGCATAATTTCAGGGAAAGCGGTCTCGACCAGGGCCTAGACCTGGAGGAAACCATTCAGATTAAAAAAACCTAAATTAAAGTGTAAGAAAAGCCTATCATCAATGATGAGGAGGCGATTCATACTCATAATTAGCTCCCTAATTGAGCAAAGTATGGAAAGAAAATATTTAAGGAGGTGAGATGAATGAGCTACGAAAAAAAGCTGGCGGATATGGGTATTAACTTGCCACCTGCGCCTAATCCTTTAGCCGCATATGTGCCTGCAGTGAAGGTTGGTGGATATGTGTTCACCTCAGGCCAAATTCCCCTCGTAAACGGACAGTTGGAATATAAAGGCAAACTCGGTGCGGAGATTAGTGTTGAGCAGGGATACCAGGCCGCCCGGGTGTGTGCACTCAACTGCTTAAGTGTGATCAAGGCTCAGATCGGCAGTTTGGATAACATCGAAAAAATTGTCAAAGTAGTGGGGTTTGTCAACAGCGCTCCTGGGTTTAACCAGCAGCCTCAAGTTGTTAACGGGGCTTCGGAGCTGTTTGGTGAGATTTTTGGTGAAGCCGGCAAACACGCCCGTTCTGCAGTGGGAGTGAACGAACTACCCATTGATGCTGCAGTGGAAGTAGAGGTCATTGCCCAAATTAAAGAATAGGAGCAAAGGAGAGATTGCAATGGCAAAGTTTAAACATAAGTTTCAGATGTACAAGCATTTGCAGTTAAGTATTCCGCAAATTTATGCTGAAGCCAAGAAGGCTGCCGATGAGCTTGGAATTCCCGGTGAGATTAAAGGAAAGTTCGGTTTGACCGGAGCCATTTCAGGATGTCCCGCCCCTTTACGCAATGACATCCTGGAGGCCGGAGAGCATGAAGCCAAGAAAGTTGTACCCCTGGCGGTCTATGTTGAGCAAATGCGGGAAATGGTCAAGGATGTTTACGGTGATGAGTGGGATGTCTGCCCGGTTAATACCTGTGAAGCAGGCCTGTGGACTACCTTTGACTGCTTGTTTACCCCCCCTATGTTAGGCCGTGGTGATAACTATCGTGCCCGCTACATAGCGCCGTATGAGAAGCACTTTCACCACCAAGGCGCCTATGGCCGGCCCTTCCCCGGACGTTATAAGGATATTTTAGCTGACCGCGGTACCACAGCCGGTGAATTGGGTTTTTACGGCAAACGGCAGAACAACCTGGACACAGTGATTGTTCCTTTGGAGGGAGCACGGTATGATGTCCACGGGATTAAGTACCACCCTGTACCCATGCTGACTAAAGTAGACCCGGAGGCTTCCGGAAAACGGATTGCTGAGTTTGCGGCTATTCATGCTACCATGCTCACCGGTTTTACCAGTTTGGGTTATGAGACTCCGGGCTATGGCTACAGCGTTAAGGATGCCGACGGTACACCTCTCCTCCAAAAGAAAATTGCCGAAGTGTCCAAGCAATACAATGTCCCCTATGTAATCGATAATGCCTGGGGCTTGCCCTTCGTAGGCACAGATCCCAGAAAGAGCGGCTGTGACGTAATTATCTACAGTATGGACAAGGCCACCGGTTCTCCCCTGTGCGGGCTGATTATCGGTAAAGAGGAGTTCATGGTACCCATCCGCCGGGCTCTGGGTATGCACGGCGACCGCTATGGCACCACCGCTTCCTACGGAAAAGCAGCTTATGTGACCAATGACCCCGGTAAAGAAGCTCTGGCCGGCGCTGTTCAGGCCCTACGGGTTCTGAAGGACAAGCCTGAGGTCCTGACCAAGCCTGTGGATGATCTGGAGCGGATTGTTAAAGAGGAATTCGCCCAAATAGATCCTCAGCTCAAGGATGGCATCGTTATTAGCAAGTCCTATAACTCCACCGCTGTGGAAGTTAACTACGAAGGGACCTGGAAACCCGGCAGCCTGGGTATTCCCATCTTCTCCATCGAGGACATGTATGCAGGCAGCAACATCTTCCAGACCGGTATGGCTCAGATGGGGGTTATTCCCACTGTTGCTTATGATGGTAACATCTACATTTCAGCCGGCCTGGGGACCACGGATGACAACGGCCAGTTAGTTGAGGACCCTACCCGTTATGCAATCAAGGCACTGGTGAAACTGATAGAAATCACCTGCCGGCACGCCGGTATTCTCGAATAGAAAGTTGATAGCTAGGGTGACCGGGGAGGAAGACATACTCAATTAAGCTTTAAGGAGGAGTGTTCCATGCCAAAAACAGTAGTAATTGGTGGAGGTTGGGCCGGAGTCAGTGCGGCTCTTGCCGCAAAACAGGCAGGGGCAGATGTTACGGTTCTGGAGCGTACCGACATGTTATTAGGGACCGGTTTAGTGGGCGGAATTATGCGCAATAATGGCCGGTTTACCGCAACAGAAGAGGCTATCGCGATGGGGGCGGACAAGATGTTCGCAACCATTGACAGTGTTGTCCGTCACAAGAGCATTGACTTCCCCGGTCATAAACATGCCGACCTGTACGATGTGGCTAAAGTGGAGCCGGCGATCAAGAAAATGTTAGAAGATGCAGGCGTAAAAGTGCAGACCTTGGCCAGAGCAACTGATGTGCAAATGGAAGGCAGCAAAATCAAAGCTGTAGTCCTGGAAGACGGAGAAGTGGTCGAGGGAGATGTTTTCCTGGAGACCACCGGGACCGCAGGACCCATGGGTAACTGTGCAAAATACGGCAACGGGTGCGTAATGTGTATCTACCGCTGCCCCTCCTTTGGCCCCAGGGTCAGCATGGCCGCCAAAGCGGGTGTGCAGGAAATGATTGGCCAAAAGGGTGACGGCAGCTACGGTGCGATGAGCGGGTCTTGCAAACTGCACAAGGAATCCCTGTCTGATGAGCTTGTGGAAAAGCTGAACAAAACCGGTGTTGTGGTAGTGCCCATTCCTGAGCGCCTGATGAAAAAAGGAGCTTTGGAGATGAAGGCCTGCCAGCAATATGCGCTCAAGGAATTTGCAGAAAATGTTATCCTGCTGGACACCGGGCATGCTAAACTAATGTCCCCCTTCTATCCTCTGGATACCCTGCGGCAGATACCCGGCTTCGAGAACGCCAGATTCGAAGACCCCTATGCAGGAGGCAAAGGCAACTCCATGCGCTACCTGGCTTTATCCCCCCGGGATAACAAACTCCAGGTCGAAGGAGTGGACAACCTCTTCTGTGCCGGTGAAAAAGCCGGTCTCCTGGTAGGACATACTGAAGCTATCGTAACCGGCTTCCTGGCAGGCAATAACGCTGTGCGGAAAGCTGCGGGAATGCAGTTGTTAGAACTCCCCGCCACCTTGGCCATTGGTGATGCTATAGCCCATGTTAAGGAACAAATGGCTACTGAGGACGGCCGTAAACAAAAATACACCTTCTCCGGTTCCGTATATTTTAAGCGCATGCAGGAAAAAGGCCTGTATACCACAGATGTGGATGCTATCAGCAAGCGGGTTGCTGATGCAGGCCTGACCGGAATCTTTAAGCAGAAAGTTACCGAGGCGGTTCCGGTATAGGTTTAGGCTGGGACGGGGCGGCCGGGGCTTTATCCCGGTCGCCAGTCATAACAGCACATATAGGAGGTGGCGAGGATGGCTGAGACAGCAATGGCCCAGGTTATAGATGCAATTGATATCGAAACTTTTGTGGTCTGCAGCAGTGAAGCAGAAGGCAAGAAAATCATCCTCCAAATAATGCAGGAGATGGGTCTTAAGGACACCGACATCGTGTTTCTGCAATATACCGGACCGGGTGTCCGGGTGCGTGCCCGGGGTTATATCCATAGGCCGGGAAGTCATTATGGCTGGCTGCAAGGCAATAAGCGAGTAGGCTAGGGGGTGTCCTCAATGGGAAATAGCGCAAAACAAAGGGTCCTGCTGGCCCCTCTTGACCCGGTACATGATATTGGCTTAAAAATTATGAAACGGCACCTGGAAGCCAATGGACATGAGACCTTCATGCTGCCTCCGGATTACAAGGCAGAAGAAATCATCCAGAAAGCCATTGACGAGAAGGTTGGCACAATTCTGATCAGCCGGACTCTTGGCTACGGGGTGGCTGAGCTGTTAGCCGGTTTTGTAGACCTTGCCGATGCTGCGGGGCTTCGCAAAAATGTGCGCATAGCTATCGGTGGGATGGCAATCAGGCCGGAACTGGCCGCAGAATTGGGCTTTGATGCCGGATTTGGTCCGGGAACCAACCCTGACGAGGTCTTGGCCTTTGTAGAAGGGCGGGAGTATGTTCCCGATTTGAGCAAGGAAAGCAAGCAGAAAAAAGATATTAGTGCAGGCTATTCATACCGGTACAAACATGAGCGGATTGGACAACTTTTAGACAAGATAGTAGATTTCATTTTTGACTGGGCTGCTGACAAGACATCTCCGGGAGTAATCCGGGCAGAAATCCGGGAAAAAATGCTCCGGGCAGAAGCCGTTTTTCAAGCAGGAAAAGTCTCTGAACACGAATATAAGAAAGCTCTTGCGGAGCTTCAGCAAGCATATTTAGAGCATTCCGATGAAACAGTGCGCAAGTTTTTTAGTGAGGGGATTATTCCTGCCAAGACCCGCCCGCTTTCCGGGAGTGAACTGGCCTCCCTGGAGGAATACGTCCGGGAAACTGAAAGCAGGATGAGCATTAAGCGGGTACAGCACATTGGAGAAAATCCCACTGTCTTCATTCAGTACGGTACCGGTTGCCCCTTTATGGATATTGCGCACATTAAAATGGGCGAATCCTGGGGCGCCGATGGGGTGGTCCACTTCGATCCCTCCTGGGGAGCACGCACGGAAGGATTTTTATCAGGATACCTGACCCATGAAGAGGACGGGTCGGTAATAACCCCGGAGAACCTGCGCCAAATCAAAGATTCCCTGCACAGTTCCACCCTCTGGCAGGTCAGGGCCCACCGGGGGCTCAATACCCCGGAAACAGTGCTCCTGGCAGGTGCAATAGGGGCTGACCTGACCAAAATCAACATTGCCTATGGAGCCATGGGAGCCGGGACCGACCCTGCCAGGATGTGTATTGACGGAATTGCCGCTATCAAGTATGCGGCTAAATATAATCTGCCCTTTGATGTAGTTACCAATGAGGAATTGGCGGGAGTGCCCGCATTTAAGGCTTTTGCAGGTATGCTGGTAGTTGCCCGCCTTGCCCGCCGCCTGGGGGCAAAACCGATCCTGCAGCCATTGTTCTGTTATTCCCCTGAGATGATGATTACCGGGGGCATGGAAGATAACTATGTGGACTTCAACGCCGCCAAAATCATGGCCCTCCGCAAGATTATAGATGCACCCATGTGGCCGGGGGCACCCATAGGCTTTTTAACCCAGACTGAAGACAGGGTACAGTCCTCCATGACCACAGGACTGCATGCTGCTTTGGCTTCTTCTCTGGGGGTTGATGCTATTTCCATCGCTTCCTCTGATGAAGCATATTCCGGGGGCCCAATTGTAGCCGCTTCCAGGGTAGATACCCTCCAGGCTGTAACTGAAGCGTTCCGCTTCTTTGGACATACCAAGATTCAACCCACCGCAAAAGCTGAGCGGCATGCCGGAGAAATCATTGCCGGTATCCAAAAGGTACTGGAGCAAATTGTAGAAAAAGGCTGTTTTGTCCAGGCCATGTATGACGGAATTCTTGGCGCTCCTGAGGATGGAGCATATCCTGGCCGGGTGGGCCGGGGTAGAGTGATAACCCTATGAGAGTTATCGGTATTGCCGGGACTGCCAAAAATACCGGAAAGACAACCACCACCGCAGCATTGATAGAGCAAACGGGAAGGGCAGGTAAAGCGCTGGGGCTCACCAGTATCGGTTACGACGGGGAAGAAACAGACAATGTAACAGGTCTGCCCAAGCCCCGCCTGCTGCTTCCTGTGGGCACAGTGGTAGCAATTGCTGAAAAATGTTTGGCCACCGGCAGTGCCAAAATACAGGTGCTTAAACGATTGGGCATTTCTACTCCTTTGGGAGAAATAATTGTCGGAAGAGTAGCAGCCGAGGGATTGGTGGTAATTGCGGGTCCGAATAAAGAACATCAGTTGGCCGAGGTGTTAGAGCAGCTTAAAGCCTTAAGGCCGGATTTAATCTTGGTGGACGGTGCTCTCAACCGGTTGGCGCCCATGGTAGAAACCGAGGGATTAATTTTGGCCACAGGGGCAGCCCGTACCCATGACCCCGACCGGCTGTTCAGAGAAACCCTGGACTTGTGTGAGGTTTTCCAATGGCCTGTCTTAAAAACTCAATTAATGGCCCGGTTACTTGCCGCCAGGAAACAACCGGATTCTGACTGGGCTATTTCCGTTTTGGACGAAGCAGGTAAAGTACAAATGCTGGAGGGTAAATCCCTGTTAGCCGGTCAACAGGTAGAGAGCCTTTTGGGGTTGGTCTCACCCCGGGCCAAGGCGATCTTAATTCCCGGGATTGTAAGTTATTCATGTTTAAAGCAGCTGCTTGATGGCTTATTATCCCAACCGGTACGGCCGGGTTTGGTTTTTGCTGACCCAATCAAGTTGGTGGTAAGTCAGGATTTTTTTGACATAAAAATTGTTTTAGACCGCTGGCGGGAAGAAGGCGGAAGTTTAGCCCTGCTAAACTCCTTGCCTCTGCTGATGGTCACCCTTAACCCTTTCTATCCCGCCTATTGCGATTCCACAAGAAGCTATACTGCTGCTTTCATCGATGGGGACATGCTGCGGGAGAAATTGTCCCGCAGGTTAAGAGTATGGGTTGTAGATGTCAAAAAACCTGAAGCTCAGAAGATATTACAAGAGCTGTTGGATTTTACTCATCCGGCATAATTTACCTGGCAATGTACTTCGCACGAGATACTACAATATACGCAGCAATGGAGGTGCCACTATTGATAACCGCTTTGACGCTCGTCTTGGGCCTGCTGTTTATTCTGCTGGGAGCGGAACTGTTTACGAATGCTGTTGAATGGTTGGGGAAACGGCTAAACCTCGGTGACAGTGCGGTGGGAAGCGTGTTTGCCGCCCTTGGCACAGCCCTGCCGG
>JAJZTU010000315.1 GCA_021848765.1 Bacillota bacterium | reverse complement strand
GAATAATTTTTGCCATCAGGTCTCCGCCTTTTAGCAGGGGCCTGCTGTCTCTTGTTTCCACCCGCTGGTAAATTACTTCCGGCCTTGCGGTTAAGGCTACTACAAAGGTTTGCTCCTTTAAGAGGCCTACGTTCTCCGGTTTGAGGACTATGCCTCCCCCGGTGGCAATTACCTGACCTTCTGCTTTTAATAATCTTTTTAAGGCTAGTGACTCTTCAGAGCGAAACCGGATTTCGCCATGCTTTTTGAAAATCTCAGCAACTGTCAGGCCGGTAATTCTCTCAACTTCCTGATCAGTATCAACAAAACTATAACCCAAGTCCTGAGCCAGTTTTTTGCCCACAGAAGTCTTGCCCGTACCCATAAAGCCGATTAGCGCTATATTCTTCATTTACTACACCGTCCTCAGGGCTGCCTGGTAGGCGGCCAGGTTCTGCTTTAATTCCTCCAAACTGTCTCCCCCGAATTTGTCCAGTACTACCTGGGCCAGGGTAAAAGAAACTACTGCCTCCCCTACTACACAGGCCGCCGGCACGGCACAGATATCCGAGCGTTCGATAGAGGCCACAAAAGGCTCCTTGGTGTTTAAGTCCACACTGCGCAGGGGCTTATAGAGGGTGGGGATGGGCTTCATAGCTCCCCTGATGACCAGAGGTTCGCCATTGGTAATACCTCCTTCGATTCCCCCAGCCCGGTTGGTCTCGCGGAAAAACCCTCTTTCCTGGGTGTAAAAGATTTCGTCATGGGCCTGGGAACCTGGCAGGTTTGCGAGGCCAAACCCGGACCCAATTTCCACCCCTTTAATAGCCTGAATGCTCATCACCGCCTGGGCCAGCAAGCCATCCAGGCGCCGGTCCCATTGGACGTGGCTCCCTAAGCCAACCGGCAGGCCGGTAACAATCACTTCAAAAATCCCCCCCAGGGAGTCCCCGGCTGCTTTTGCTTGTTCGATAGCCGCAATAATCTTCTGCTCAGCTTGCGCATCGGCACAGTAAATTTGAGACTCCGCGGCTTTCTGCGCTATTTCTGCCGGGGAAAAGCCTTGGGCCTGGGCCTCTACCCCGGCTATGTTCACCACGTGACCGGTAACACGGATGCCCAGCTCCTCCAAAAGTTTACGCCCAACACTGCCTGCAGCTACCCTGACAGCAGTCTCCCGGGCGCTGGCCCTTTCCAAAATGTTGCGGATATCCCTGTGGTTATATTTCAGTGCTCCGGAGAGGTCGGCATGACCAGGCCTGGGCTTGGTAACCACCCGGTCGTCCAGTTTGGCTCCGGGATGAGGTGACATGGTCTCTGACCAATTGGCCCAGTCCCTGTTCTGAACCTGCAGGGTGATTGGACCACCAAGGGTGAACCCGCCCCTGACGCCGGAAAGAAAGTGCACTTGATCTTTTTCAATGGCCATGCGTCCCCCACGGCCATATCCGCCCTGGCGTCTGGCCAACTGTTGATCTATGTAATCCTTAGTCAGGGGTAATCCCGACGGAATACCGTCCACAATAGCAGTAAGCGCCGGACCGTGCGATTCTCCGGCTGTCAAATACCTCAGCATTTCTCCACTCATCTCCTTGATAAAATAGAAAAGCCCGGCGGGGTGTTGCACCACCGGTAAGGCTTTTCTTGGTTTAACTATTTCCATTATGGACTTAAACCTATTCTTTGTCAATTCATATGCTTTTATTACTGCTTTCAATACCAGTTGTTCAGTAGTGGCTGCCCCAGATACTGCACAAAAGCGCTGATGGCCAGGAATGGCCCAAAGGGAATAGCCGTATGGCGGTTTGCCCTGCCTGCCGACATTAGGACGAAACCGGCTAATGCTCCTAAAACTGAGGCCAGAAAGATGGTTTGCAAGGTGTCCTGCCAGCCAAGATAGATTCCGAGCATGGCGGAAAGTTTGACATCACCTCCGCCTATGCCACCTTTTGATATTACGGCGACAACCAATAATACCGTCCCTCCGGCAACAAGACCCAAAAACATCTGTGCCAAGGTAGATTTCCCAACAGCTAAATTGAGGGCTATTCCCACAGCTGTTCCGACCAGTAGAATCCTATTGGGAATAATTTTATGCTTATAGTCAATAACGGCAATGATAGCGAGTAAACTTAGCAGGAATATTGCCGGTGCCAAGGTCTTGTCGAGGGTAAAATCTATAAACAACATCAAATGTATTCCACCTTCAGCAGTAGACTGGTATTACCTTCTACGGTTTCATTCCCAAAAGGTTGCTGGGACAAAGCAGCTCTATGCTTCTTTATCCACCGGATTTTTCTTATTTAGTTTTGTTTTTAGGAAATCCAACAATCCCTTGTTTTGTTCTTCCTGTAATTGCTCTTCGACTTTGTGCTTCTCTACCTGCAGCTTGGCCACCTGCCGGGCCAGTTCCCTGCTCTCCTGGCGGGAAGCCTGAAGTTCCTGCATTATAGCTGAAAGCATTATGAACACTGTGGTTTTAAAATTGTGCTCTACTCCCAGGGAACTGGAAAGAATATTGTCTAATTCCAGGCGTCTTTTGGCTCCGTCAATAGTGTATTGTTCTGTCTTTAGCAGCTCTTTGATCTTCGTGAAAACCTCCAGTTGCCGTTGAGTAAACCGTTTGCGCTGGTTCTTAAGCACTGCTTGTCCCAGGAATTCTGCAAATTCTTTTTCCCAGTGGCGTATAGTACTTAATTCCACTTGAAGGATAGTAGCTAACTGTTTTATTGTCAAATATTTATCCTCCCCGTAGTCTCCCGGATCCAGATCCAGTACCTCCTCCTCATCAAGGCTACAGGGCTCAGAATATTCCTCCAGCGTTGCTTTTTCTTTAAGTTCTGCATTTTCCTCAGCTATTAGTTCAATCATTGCCTGGTTATCTGCTTCGTCAACTATTGGTTGTTCTTTTACTCTATCGATTACCTCTTTAATCCTGTCAGTAATTCCTTCTTTAATTTCAGCATTCATTCCATTTTCAGCCGTAATTTCAACTCTTAGCCTTTGTACCATTTCTCTTGCCGCGGCAGTTTCAGCCACTTGCTCTATCGCCCGGATTTCTAATTTAGGGTAAGCTATCGTTTTCTGTTTAACATCTTCCAGCATCTCTCTGATCTCCTCTACAGGCTCGATAGACACTTTATTTTTCGCACTGAATGATGTTTTAGTTACTTTAGACTTGCTACGTTTAGACATGGACTCACCCCTTAAGCAGTTTTTTCTATTTATTACTTTCCACCATATATTGCCAAAACCTTCTTGCCAGACCTCATAATTTTCCGTATTTTTCCAGCATATTTTTACAAAAAAATAAAGGCTTATGGTTCATAAGCCTTTTCTTTAATCTGCATCCCTAATATTTAGCTTTAAGACTCTGCGGCCATTTCCAGGGTTCCATCCTCCAGGATATTGTAGGTTTCGAAACTCGGCCAATTGCCTTGGCTCTTTACAACAATTTCCGCAAAACATCCCCAGCAAAAGTAGGTATGCTTGGCAATTTTGCCTAATTCTTTACTCCCGCACTGGGGACATATTCGAAAAGCAAACCGCATACCTTTCGCCTTCTTACCCATCTTTCTCCCTCCATCATCAGGTTCCCAACATAATACTAAAGCTTACACAAGGTATCGTAAATCCCATAGACCCTCACCCAAATCTATGGGAAGTGACTTCAAAACTTTTTATAGTACACTTAAATACTGCTAGTTATCAATAGTATAGCATAAAAATATCTAATAAAAATGTCAACTTTTTAACAAATTCTATTTTCTATACATCCGCGCAATACTTCCTGCATTGCTGTTACAGGAGCGGGTTGCCCGGTCCAGAGTTCAAAGGCAATAGCTCCCTGATATAGCAGCATGCCTAACC
>JAJZTU010000314.1 GCA_021848765.1 Bacillota bacterium | reverse complement strand
TTTAACAATGTACGTTCAAGGTTGCTTAAAAGCAAGCTTGGGCAGCCACGAATTAAAGACCTTTGTTCCTTTAAAGGAACCCTACCCCTGAAGGGGTAGGCGGATGTCAGTTGAGCTTCTCAGCAGGCACCCACTTGCCGTTTTCTATCCGCACAAACACCAGGTCATCCTTCCGCAAACCACTGTGATCCTCCGTAGACATATTGAAAACACCGTGGATACCCACGAAATTCTTGGTATTCTCCAGCTCATCCCGGATTTTCGCCGGGTCATCTCCGGCCTTCTCCATGGCCTGACGCACCAGTTGGAAGGCATCCCAGGCATGGCCTGCGTGGGTAGTCCGGGAACCGAATTTGGCCTCATAGGACTTTACAAAATCCAAAATCACCTGCTTCTGAGGATCGCTATCCGGCAATGCTTCCGCGACCAGGATTTTCCCAATTGGAAACATTACCCCGTTCGCAGCTTCACCCGCCATGTCAATGAAGGCTTTCTGGCCTATACCGTGGTTGAAAATCAGGGGCATTTCCATCTTCATCTGCCGGTAATTGCTGGTCAGAATGGAAGCGGAGGGAGGAATAGACCATACTACAACAGCATCGGGTTTAACGGCTTTAATCCTGGTAAGCTGGGAAGTGAAATCCTTATCCGCAGCTTCGATTTTTTCTTCCGCCAGGATGGTAATTCCCTTAGCTTGGGCCACTTCCTGGAAGGCAGCCCCGGCGCTATCCCCAAAAGCATTGTTTAACTTGATGGAGGCAACTTTTTTGAGGTTTTTTTCCACCAGGTACTCGCCAATTTTTTCTGCTACCAGGGAATCATTCTGGGGAGTCTTAAAAATCCACTTGCGGTCGGCGGGTGGAGTCACAATCTTGGCGCTTGAGGCCAGGGAAACCAGGGGAATTTGGGCTTTGGTAACCGTATCCACCATGGACATGGTAGTGCCGCTCTGGGAGGAACCGATGATTACTGCTACTTTGTCTTCGTTAATCAGCTTTTTAGCCCCTATAACACTCTTCATCTCATCACTTTCATTATCATAAAGGACTAGCTCTATGAGGTGGCCGTTAATACCGCCTTTGGCATTTTGCTCTTCTACCAGCATCTTCAGGGTATTACGCTCGGGCACACCCAGGGCAGAGCCCTTGCCGGTAATGTCCAGAATGAGCCCGACTTTGTAGGGCTTCTTGGCTTCATTAGCCGGTTTGGTTTCTCCGGCGCTCTTAGCTTTTTCGCCGCCTTGACCTCCTTGTTGGGTTCCACCACAGCCGGCAACGCTCAGGGCTAACAGTACACTCAGCAACAGGGCGATTAGGGTTTTACCTCTCAGAAGCTTATTCATCGGCTTTCCTCCCTTTTAATTAACCTTCCCTAGCTGTTTCACGCAGTGCCCGCAAGATTTTTTCCGGGGTAATGGGCAAGCTGGTAATCCGTACCCCGATAGCATCCTCCACTGCATTGGCAATGGCCGCAGCTGTAGGTATCAGGCTGGTTTCCCCCAACCCCTTGGCTCCAAATGGCCCCTCGGAATCCCCGGTTTCCACAATTATGGGTTCCACGGTAATCATGTCCTTGGCTGTGAAAATCCGGTAGTCCAAGAAACTGGGATTGCGCACCCTGCCTTTCTCCACCAAAAGCTCCTCGGTCAGGGCATAACCAAGTCCCATTGCCGCTCCTCCCTGAATCTGTCCCTCTACAGCCATGGGATTGATCGCTTTACCGATGTCATGGGCACAGACCAGTTTTAGAACTTGCACCTTACCTGTTTCTACATCCACCTCCACTTCAGCAGCATGTGCTCCAAAGGCATAAGCGGCGGAGACATTCCCATACCAGGAATCGTCCAGCATCTCAGTAGGAGGGTCATAGAAACACTGGGTAGTGATCATTTTTCCTCCCTGCCTGAAATGCAAGCTCCTGACTACCTTGGCATAGGGTATTCCTCTGTCCTGCTGTTCCTTTACAAAGACCATGCCTTGTTTAATTTCCAGCTTTTCCGGATCAACCCCCAAGTTTTCCGCAGCCGCGGCCAGCAGTTGGGCTTTGGCTTCGGCGGCAGCCCTGCGGGCGGCATTGCCCGCTATAAAGGTAGTCCTGCTGGCATGTGCCCCTACATCCCAGGGAACCACATCGGTATCGGTATTGATTACACTGATATTTTCCACCCCGATGCCCAGTTCCTCAGCCACTATCTGGGCCAATACCGCGTCAGAACCCTGGCCCATTTCTGTCGCCCCGGTTAACAAGGTGACTTTGCCCATAGCGTCAATTTTCAGGGTTGCTCCGCACCCGTCCGAGCGGTAAATCCTGGCTCCACCACCCACATGGATATACCCGGCAATCCCCACACCTCTTTTCCGGGGACGGGAATTGTGCCAGCCCACGCCTGCCCCGGCTTTGGTCAAACTCTCCTCCAGCCCGCAGGAGGTGATTTTCATTTTCTGGGGAGTTACATCTTCCGCGCGGTTTACATTTTTGAGACGCAACTCCAGCGGGTCAAGGCCCAGCTTCCGGGCCAGCATATCCATCTGGGACTCCACGGCAAAGGTGGTCTGAGGGTTGCCATAACCACGGATAGCGCCACTGTAGGGATTATTGGTGTACACAACATAGGCGTCATAACGCACATGGGGAACCCTGTACAGGGAAGTAACAGTCTGCATGCCAACCATGGGGCTGGTAGCGCCCCAACAGTTGTAGGCGCCGTTATCACAAACTACCTTCGCTACCCTGGCCGTCAAGCGTCCTTCCCGGTCAGCCCCGGTCTTCAGGTCGATAATCATGGGCTGCCTGGGGTGGGAGGCTATGAACTCTTCTTCCCTGGAAAAGATAATCTTCACAGGTTGGCCCGTTTTCCCCGCCAGAACGGCACAAGCCACCTCAAAGGGATACATATCCAGCTTGCTGCCAAAGGCGCCGCCGATAGCCGGCTTGATGACCCTGATTTTGGCCCCGGGTATTCCCAAAGCCTCTGCCATTTCCCGATGGTAGATGGACGGAGCCTGAGTAGGTGTCCAGAGTGTGAGCTTGCCCGCATTGTCATAAAAGGCCAGGCAGCCATGGGTATCCAGACAGCAGGAGGTGATAAAGGGCAGCACAAACCGCTCTTCAACTACGGCATAGGCCTTTTCCAGAGCCTCCTCCGGGCCACCGTGAGCAAAATTATAGATAAGTGAAATGTTGCTTTCCCTGTCCTCATGGACCAAGGCAGCGCCCGGTTGCATAGCCTCCAGTGGATCAAAAAGCGCCGGCAATTCCTCGTAGTCTACCCGGATGAGTTCCAGGGCCTCCAGGGCGGTGTCCTCATCCACTGCCGCTACGGCCGCTACTTCATCACCGATACAGCGTACCTTGTCACCTTTTAGCGGCGGGTGGTCATACCCAAACCCTATTTTATGCGGAGGCATATCCTGGGCAGTAATTATTGCTTTAACACCGGGGAGACTTAGGGCCCGGCCTGTATCGATATGCCTAATCCTGGCATGGGGAAGCCGGCTGCGCAGGACCTTTCCCACCAGCATCCGGGGAAAAACCAGGTCATCCAGGTACTGGGTCCTGCCGGTTACTTTATCCCAGGCATCAGGTTTAGACACTCTTTTACCAATCCACCGGTGTTCATCCCGGGACTGACTCATGTTTCCCCACCCCCCGGCGACTGCGCAGACTCCGCTGTCTCTGCTGTCTTTGCTGTCTCTGCTGTCTTTGCTGTCTCTGCTGTCTCTGCCGGCATTGCTCTCTCTGCTGTCTTTGCTGTCTCTGCTGTCTCTGCCGGCATTGCTCTCTCTGCAGCCTTTGCATTCTCCGCTGCGACTCTCAGCACGGCCTCAATTATTTTCTGGTAGCCGGTACATCTGCAGAGGT
>JAJZTU010000025.1 GCA_021848765.1 Bacillota bacterium | reverse complement strand
GTTTTTTCTTCTCGCTTTCCGTCAAGACAACTTGGTATTTTACCTTTGGCATCCCACTCACCCCCATGAGGTGAGTATACCACATAACAGGATTATATTATAGTTTTAGACTTAATAAAGTACTAGTCGATAATGTAAGTTCCGCAAACCAAAATGCAAAGTTTTCGGCGGATGCTCCGTTTTTGCAACAGTTGCTGTCTGGTCGGTTAATCTCACAGAGCGCCTTCAGCCGTTTTCTTTCAAAGTCCTTTGAGTGGCTTCAGTTCTCTGTTGGCAGGCTGTCCAGGCTGCAGGATTGCAGTGAAAGCCGATTGACCGATGGAGATATAATTGCCTTAGATGATTCAAAAGTTGAGCACCAGTACGGGAAGAAGATCCCTTTTCTGTGCTGGCTCTTTGACAGTTCAGAAAAGTGCCATGTGTGGTGCACGAACTTCGTGTCGACCCTGTACTGCAAAGGGAAATTTACACCAAGCTAAACCCGAAACAGTTGCTTAAAGAAGTGTATCCCAAGGTTAGGGCACTCGGAAGCGGCTCTGTGCTAAGCATTCCGGACATTTACATCAAGCTGCCTTATGAAACCACTACCCGCAAAGGAAAACCTATCACCCGGCAACGCTATTTACCCATTGCGGCTATTGCAGCAACTTTTGAGAAGCAGGCAGAAGGCAATGACATTCTACCAGAGGAAGAACTACCGGCAACCTTCAAAGATGTGTACCTTCTTATAAGCAACCGTGTCGATGCGCCAGAAGAAGCTGCCATGGCCTACGCTAAGCGATGGAAAATTGAAGTCTTTTACCGGACCGCCAAACAGAATCTTGGTTTAACATCTTGCTATGCACGGTCAGAAACAGCTCATTTCGCACATATGGAGCTCTTGTTCACGGCAAAGACTCTTCTCTGCTACGCCAATTGGGAGTTCAATAAAGAAGGCGCCGAACAAGCCCCATCCCTCTGCGAAGTGATAAGGTACTTTTTCAACGCCAGTTGCCGGATCAACTGTTGCAACCAGTTGACCCAAGTCTATTTTGACACGGCAACCGAGCGTTTTTCAAGACTTATTGATAGATTCTGGCCAGAATTTTTGGAACTGAAGTTATGGAGCTGGGAATATTATCCTGAAACTGCATAACTCCTGGTTGGTTAACAAATTAAGGGTTACTTTATGCCAGGTTTTTTTTCAATCCGGTCAAACCTGTCTTCGTGCAGCTGATGGCCGTCAAACAGTACTTTGATTTTGTCGATAATTTCATGTTCCATTCGGGTTTCGATGCGGGTCACAGTATTTTCCAGAGAAGACATATTGCTTTCCAGCGATGAGACCTTGATATTCAGTGCTGAAACCTTGGTTTCTAACGATGAGACCTTGATATTCAGTGCTGAAACCTTGGTTTCTAACGATGATACCGTAGTATCCAGTGCTGAGACCTTGTTATCCAGTGCTGAGACCTTAGTATCCAGTGATGAGACCTTGGTATCGAGTGATGAGACCTTGGTATCGAGTGATGAGAGCTTAGTATCCAGTTTCATCAGGTGTTTGACCACGAATTCCTGGAATTGTTCATTATCCATGACTAACCCCCCAGGTTGGTATTCTCTGAGATGTGCTTACCAGTTAACCATTATCTCTTGAGACAATTATATTATAGCAAAAATGGGGCACGCAATCAAGAACAATTGTTCGACAAAAACGACCTTTAGGGATGTTTATTTTTGTCCTAAAACGGGTAAAAATTTAGTTAACTATAGAGGTTTTAAGCAAAAAATAACGAAAAATGAAAAAACAATAATAAGACCGAAATAATGGGAGTGCCAATGAAAAAAACAGTTGCGGATTTTTTAAATGCCCAAAAGAAAAAAACGATAGCGTCTGAAACGATAGAACGCCATGTAATAGGCTTGTTGGGGACGGATATTTATTGGAAAACCGGAGGCTACCCGTCCCTGGCGCTGGCGATCCAGGGCCTGGTTGACGAAGAAATCCTTTTACCGGTAAAAGCAAAAGAATTAAACTGCAAAAATCCGGCGCTTCATTATTGGTATCGAATTGTACCCCGCGATGAAAAACCGGAGCAGGATAAGCGGCAGCAGCTCTTAACCTACTATCATCCGGCAATAAATACATCATTCTATCTTAATCATGCCAAAGAATTTGAGCAGGATGAAAGCTCCCTGTCCTTACTTGACCGTTTCTTCAAAACTACGCCCGCTTTGCTAAACCTGGTTCCCATTACTGCCAATGAGCGGTCTTTTCAGATATTCCGCGACGAAAAATGGCTGCTCTCTGCCGCCGGCCAGAAGTTTCTGCAGCGCGTGGGGCTGAGCCTTGAAGCTTTGCGGTGTTATGTTACTCATGAACCATTTTTTTATTATGCCAAAAGGGTGCCTGGTGAAGGCTCTGCGGTAAAGGCGCTGATTGTCGAAAACAAGGATACCTTCTTTTCACTGAAAACTCTTTTCCAGGAAGGCATCAGTTCGTGGGCTGGGGTGTCGTTTTCTCTGCTGATTTACGGAGAGGGTCGCAAGATTGAAAAGAGCATTTCGTTTTTTGATGAACTTGACGATTACCGGAACAATGCAGTTGACTTTTACTACTTCGGTGACCTGGATCCTGAGGGCATAAACATCTGGCATGCCCTCACCGGGAAACTGCCGGTAAAGCCTTTGGTCTATTTTTATCAAGAGTTATTTGAAAGATACGGCGGAGATACGCCGGCGCTAAGGAAAGGGCAGCGGTTTTCCCCGGAGGCGGTGCAGGCCTTTTTGGCACATTTTCCGGCGGCCACGGCGGTAGGGATCCAAAAACTGCTCCAGACTGGGCATTACCTGCCCCAGGAGGGACTGGATTACGCCTTTATGCGGGAGTTGGCTGCAAAACGGGAGAATTAGGATGGTGCAAGCATGATGCAGATAGAATGGCTGGAGGATATGTTAAGCGGTTTTGGCGAGCGGATGAACAATATCGCCGTTTTTTCTCCTATTATTGAGCTAAGCCAGAAAACTAAGTACCGCTATAACCTTCCCACCATGGGTATTGCCGTTATGCTGTATATCCTGGAAAACATGCTGCGCGGGGAAAAGAACTGCACCTACGAGGCAATAGCCTTTTTTCTCCAGCATATTGTCCAGCGGCAGTATAACGAACAACTGAGTTCGGAGGAAGCGGTGGAAATGGCTAACTTCATTGTCCGGGAAGGGCTGATGAACAATGGCCGCCCCCATGCCTTCACTTACCCGGACCTGGAAAAGAAGACCGAAAAAACTCATAAGTTCTATTTAGTGGAACTGGAGGAGTATGATATCAAGGACCGGTCGGTTCGCCTTAAGCTTTCTACGGCCGGGCTGGAAATGCTTTTTAAAACCAAGGAAATGTATAATGAGCTGCAGGTTTCCATTACCCAGCTCTATCTAAGGCAGCAGCTGCAAAAGGGAGTATTTGACGGGGCTTTGCGTTCTGTCGAAGAACTGGCCCTGACTGTAAAGAACGAAAAGGAAAAGATTCGCCGGCTCCAGGAAAATATCATCCGCGATGTGCTCCAGGTGGCCAGGGAGCAGGAACTCGAAAAGCAACTGCAGAGAATCAATGAGCAGTTGGAAAGAGAAAAAAAGGTGTTTAACGAACTGCAGGAGCTCATTGATTATACGATGGGTGAGTACCATTCGGGAAAATTCACGGAAAAAGAGGAGCTGGCCGTCGAAAAGATCATGAAAATCCGGCGGAAGCTCATGGATGTAATACATTTGCATGAATCTTTGTTCACTGACAAGATTCGCGTGCAAAACCTGATGAACCACTCCATTGAGTCCATGATTTTGACCGCTTTTAATACTAAGGTGAATTTTGAGACTGAATTTTTGTTTCCTGTTGTGCAAAGAAACGTTTCTATTGAATTGCTGAAGCAGCTGCTGGACCCTGTCCTGCCGGTCAGGAAGCCTTTATCCTTTAACCCCGGCAGAATTTTTGAGGAACAGCGGCTAAAAGGCCAGGACGAAGAACCCGATGAACAGGAACTGCCGGAGATGGCTGAGGAGCTGCAGCGGCAGGAAGAGGAAAAAGAACGGGAACTGCAGGCGGCAAAAGAAAAGAAAATTGAGCAATATTTGCTGCTGCTGCTCATGCCCTTGATTAAACAGGAAGAGGTGGCGGTCAGCACCGTTCTTCGGGGCCTGCAGGAGAACGAGCCTATTGAGTATGAGGCATTGATTAACCACCTGGACTTTTATTCCTTTATCGTCCAACTGCACCAAATGGGTCAGATCCCGATGTTGGCCGGCTGGGAAACGGAAACCATGATTCTGGACGACCTGCCCAGGGTACTGGTGAAAATTGTGGCTCAGCACAGCGATATTTATAACCTGAAGGCTTTTGAACTGGTTGCTAAAGACGAGATTATCCACCTGCCCAATGGTTACGTGATGTCAGATTTTTCAGTGAGGAGGGGTAACCCCGATGGAGTGGCATGAAGATGATGTGCGCTGGGCATTCCGGATTTTTATGAAACTGCTGGAAAAGGGCGTTATTGATGAAAGCCAGCGGGAATACCATTATAATTACTCCCGCGCCGAAGTTCGGAATATCCTGGAGGAAATAATTGAAAAGGAAGCGGATGTTAAAACTTTTTCTACCGCTGGCAAGCTTTATCTTTCACCTGGCGTAGCAAATCGGATTTTTGGTTATAAAAATGCCGAATTAAGAGAAAAAATGAGTCTTAGGAATAACAGTGAGCTGTATTTGGCGTATTTTGTTATCCTGAATCTGCTGGCGAAATTCTATAACAGTGATGACCAGTCCCTGGCCTCCCGTCAGTTTGTCCCCCTGGAGGAAATGGAGGAAACTGTTTCCCGGCATATCAATACCATCATGGAAGCTGATCCTGAAGAAGTGGATATGCAGGAGGATAATTTCCGGATCAACCTGCGCAGTGTGGCTGAAGTATGGCTGGATATACCGGCTTTTGACGATAAAATTACTAATTTGAAAAGGGCCTTAAATAACCGGATCAGCTTTATGCTTAGAGTAATGAAATTTCTGGAGGAAGAAGGACTGGCCCAGGTGCTGGAAGACCGGGAAGTCAGGCTGCTGCCCAAAATGGAGCATCTGGTGCTTAAATACTACTTTAACAGCCACCGGAAGGATTATCTGCTGCAGCTGTTGTCAGGGCCGCTGCCCTTGCTGGCCAAAGAACTGTCATAAGAGGAGCGATATTATATGCCGCGCATAAGCCGGATAAGGGTGACCAATATCCAATTTGATCACGGAAAAAAACACCTGCCCGATGTTGTTTTTGAGGCTAAGGGCCTGGATACTTTGCTGCTTTTGGCCAACGGCGGTGGGAAATCCCTGCTTATTCAGCTGATTTTGCAAACCGTGCTGCCTAACACCAAAATGGGTGAGCGCAGGATTGCCGATTTACTTCAGCCTACTCATTATACCGGTCATGTGGCGGTGGAATGGCTGCTGGATAACCTTGGTGAACGCCGGCATTTTTTGTGTACCGGTTTTTGTTTTAGCAGCGGGCAGAACAATGAAACGCCGGTACGTTATTTTAATTACCTGTTTGACTATGAAAACCGGTCAGGCATTAATATCGAAACCTTGCCGTTGGCCCAGGTTGATGAAAAGGATGGGACCAAACGCCCGATCCAATATCAGAAGCTAAAGGACTGGCTGCGGGAAAACGGGATACAGCCCATTGAAGCGCCTGGTATTTATCAGGAAAGGCTTAAAATATATCAGATTCTGCCTGAGGAATGGAAAAACATTAGGGATACCAATGGTTCAGAGGGCGGAGTGGACAAGTTTTTTGAAAAAAGCAGGACTACCATGCAGTTGCTGGACAACCTGCTAATCCCCACTGTGGAACAAATTATTTTTCAGCATGAGGCGCGTAAAAAGGAGCTTTTCCACGCTTTTGCCGAGCATCGTGAGATGCTGATGGAAATCCCGGTGATTAGGCAAAATCTCCAGGATTTTGCGGTCATCCGCGATTATGCCCAGGGTGTGGTGGATGATGTGGCACAGCTTGACCGGCTGGAGAAAGATTACGCCGAAAAGACCAGGGAACTGGTCAGGCTGGCCAGAACTTTTTTTGCTTTCAGCGAAGAGGCAAAAAGTCGGGTGGTAAGCCTGGACCAGCAAAAAATACAGACCCTGGCAAGGAAGGCTGAACTGGCCTGGAAGACCGGAAGTCATGAAGCCTTTTTGCAACAATTGGCGCTCCGGGCGGCCCAGGTCGAGGAAAAACGGGCGGAAGAGGATTTCACCAGGGAAAACAACCTGCTAGAAGATGCCCGGACTAAGGAAAATCAAATAAAGGCGGTCTACTATTACAATGAGGCGGAGGCAACTGCAGCGGAAGAAGCAGAATACCGCACGAGCCTTGAACTGATGGACCGGGAACAGCCGGAACTGTTGACTCTGCTCACGGAAAAGAAGCGGGTATTGCGGGCCGCCTGGGAAGAAAAGCAGCAGTTGTTAGCCAGCCAAATGGAATCCAGGCAGCGGGAACTTGCGGAGCTTGAGCAGGAGAAAGCAGCATTAACCGGGGAACAGAGGGCAGCCGGGTCCCGACAAAGTGAATTGACCGGTCAGTTGGCTGAGGTCAAAGCCTGGTTAAACCAGTATGCCAAAGCCAGGCAGGATTTGCTGGAACTGGTGGAAATTGATGAGGTGCTAAATCCTACTATAGGGCTTGATAACCGGGAGCATGCCCTGCGCTACTGCGAACAGCGGGAAGTGGAGGCCAAAAGTCGCAAGCTGGCATTGAACGCCCGGCAGGCGGGCTTAGGGGAAGAAATCCTGGCCTGGCGTAGTAAAAAAAACCGGGTTGAGCATGAGGCGGAACAATACCGGGAAAAGCTCAATGCCTTTGCAACAGAGGAAGACAGTGTCCGGGGGCTGCTCAGTGAACAGCAATTATACGTCAAGTCAATGTTTGAGCAGAAAGAAGCGGTCCTGCTCCGGCTAAAAGACAAGTTTGGCAGCGTTCAGCAAACGCGGCTTGGTATGCAGGCTGAACTGGCAAATCTCCGGGAAAAATGGGCTTTGGTGGAAGGACGCGACTATTACGTGCCCCATCATGACTTGCTCAATATTAAAAGTAAGCTGGAAAAAGCCGGGGTTTTCACGGTTTTGGGCAGTGAATGGCTGGCCGGACAGCCGTTGTCCGAAGACGAAAAAGAGGTTATAATGCGTACCCAGCCATGCCTGCCTTTTGCTATCTTGATTGAAGCAAATCAGGTGCATGCTGTAAGAAATGTAATGAAACAAGGCCAGGAGTGGACTTGCGACATCCCGCTGCTGTTTTTGGTGAAAAGCGCTGATGTTTTACATCCGGTTGAGGCAACAGATGTTTTTATGCCCTTATGGCAGGATGAATTGTTTATTTACCAACCGGAGTCCTGTGGGGTTTATACCTCCGCTGAAGTGTTTAATGGCTTAAAAAACCGGCTGGCAGAAAGAATTTCAACAAGTAATAATATGCTTAAAGAAGCGGTGGAACAGGAAAATATCATTATCAGACTCCAGGAGCGGGTCAGAAGCTTTTACCAAAAGTACCACGCGGATGAGGTCAGGGCATGGGAAAAAGCTGAGCAGGAGCTGCTGGCAGATGTGAAAGCACTGGAGGCAAAGCTTCAATCAGGTGAACAGGAAAAAGAACGGCTAAAGACTGACATTAGCGGTCAGGAGCAAATTGATGAGGACATTGCGCAAGAGAAAAAAACCTTAAGCTCAATTATAGATAAACTTAAGTCGTACTGTGAAATTCACCAGCAGCATCCGGGTAAAGTGGCGGAACAAACAGGGCTGGCCGGGAAACTGGAACAGCTTAGCGCCAAAATCTCGGAAATTCAGGAAAGGCTGGTTAAGATAGCCGGGGAAGAGGTTGAGCAGAAAAATAGAATTCAAGCGGCCCAAGGTCTCATCACCGAACACGAAAACAGTTTTACCGGCTACCGGTTGGCAGAGGTCGAACCTGCCCAAGGGATAATGGTTTCTTATGATGCAGTGGAAATCGAGGTAAAAGGCATATTACAGCAGCTGTCAGAAAAGCAGGGGGAACGGAAAAACATCCAAACTCTGCTGGAAAAGGCTGAGAAACAAAAGCAAGAATGCAGGTTCCAGGTAGAAAGCACGGGAATCGATGTTGACTGGGTGAGCCAAAACCGCCGTGTGGTTACAAGAGAAGAGATACTGGCTGCCGGCGGGGTTATCAGAGAACGCCAGACCATTTACGACCAAAAGAAAAAAATGTTAGACAATGCAAAAGTCAAAACTGCAGCAATTAAAGCGGTGCTGGAAAGCATAGTGTCCAAAATTGCGCAGGATTTTGCGGGCCAGGAGCCTTATGACGGTTTTTCTGAAGCTGATCACTTATTGGCAATGGAAAGCATCAGAAAAAACACCGGCGAGGTTTGGGAATTGCTGCGGCAACTGGAGGCAGAACTGCTTGCCACCGCTGCTTGGCAAACGGAAACAGCTGATGCGTATGAGACAATAGAAGAAAAAATGCCTGGGGAAATGCGGCGGCTGTGGGAAGAGGTTGTCCCCTATACTCACAGCGAATGGGAGGATTTTAAAGCCAAACCCCGCAAAATTCTCGCCCAACGTGAAAAGGACCAGGACCAGGCTGAACGGGATATTGAAAAACAGAAGGCGACTGTGGCTCAGCAGTTTGGCCGGTATTTGGAGAAACTCCAAGTTACCAACAATGTAAAAGTCCGGCAGTTTATCCGTGATGTTAAGGCAATCATGGAGGATAATCGCCTGTATGATTATGATTTTGTGCAAAACCAGTTTTTGCGCATCTTCGAAGGCCTTGACCAGTATGCGGCCCAGTATGAAAATACCCTCGCCGAGTGCGAGAAAAACAAAAATCATCTGATTAGTTTATGCCTGCGCAGGGCCGGGGCGGTTTATGATAGCATCACCGAAATCCCCCAAAACTCCCGGATTAACATTTATGGGCGGGATATCCAGGTGATTCGCATTGACTGGACGATATTAGAGGAAGACCAATGCAGCCAGAAAATGAACTATTATTTTGATCAGGCGCTGGAAGACATGCAGTTATGGAAGCAAGAGGGGAAAGACGATGACGAAATCAACCGTCGGATGGAGGAAAAACTAAAAACCCGGCATCTAATCCAGGTCATCGCTCCACTGGAGAACTGCCGGGTAACGGTTTTCAAACCGCGCCAGGAATCAATGCTCCGTTACGGGAAACTTGATTATGCGCCCTGGGATGAAGTTTCCCGGTGGTCCGGGGGAGAGGAATACAGTATCTACATCACCATGTTTATGATTATGCTGACCCATATTCGCCAGCAGTCTGAAGGCCGACGGAACGTCTGGAAGGTGCTGGTGGCGGACAACCCCTTCGGAAAAGCATCTTCACCGCATATTTTAGAAACGGTTTTTCAGATTGCCAAAGCAAATAAGATTCAGCTTTTTTGCCTCACAGCCCATAAGCAGGAGGATATTTTAAAAAGATTTCCGGTAGTGTACAGCCTTCAGCTACGCAGCGCTTACGGCAAAGAAGTTTTGCGGGCTGAGCTGATGGAAAGCGGTTTCTACAGGCTTGACACTGCATCTGGTAATGGGGCTCAAATTATGCTTCCGCTATAACATGTTTCCCGAAAAATTTGTTTACTTACTGACATATTATTGTCACTTTACCATGCAATAATCTCTCTGAGAACACAATCAGGGAGGTTTTCTTTTATGAAAACAACTCAGAAAAAAACTACTATTAATCTACAGTTCATCGGGAAGCTTAACTCCCGGGTAGTTGGCTGCCAATACTATACTTCCCATGCCAAACCGGGCGAAATACTAAACTTTGACCGCGACCCAGGGAATGAATTTGATGGTAACGCCATTGAAGCCCGGAATTCCCAGGGTGAGGTGCTGGGACATCTGCCCAGGCACCATTCGGTTTTTCTGGCTCCGCTGATCGACGAAGGCAGCGTTTTTCTGAAAGGGACTGCCGGTAGGGAAACCACGCACAATACAATTGAGCTAGAACTTGAGGTCTACCTGACACACAAAGGACAAGCCATACTTGATCCTGTCCTGCGGGACAATGACCGGCAAATTGTTCATGCCATTGTGACCAAATTTTTTAGAGATTGTAATCAGTTTTCTTCGGCTACCGTGCTGAAAATGGCGGACCGTTTCAAAACCTTAACCAGGGATAATGTTTTGCCCCAATCAATCCTACTGTCCCGGTTGTTGCACTGGAAGGCGCATGAACTCATGGGCTCTGAAACCAGGCAGTTCCATCAGCAAATTGTGGAATACCTAAAAAGCCTACGGACAGCAACCTGCCTGGCATACTCTAATCTGGAGATCATGCCCTTGTTTTCCGACAACCTGAACAATGGGGAGTATATCCTGTTAAAAGATGCCCTGGCTGGGGGTACCCTGGTGGTGACCGAGGTCAGTGAAACAGGCACTGTTCCACGCCTGAAAGTAAACAACCGTGACACCAAGCCTGTGCTGGTGCTTGCTGGGGAGGAACTGGTGGGAGCCAAGCAAAACCGGATCGTGAATATTACCATCATCATTCCACCGCTGGCGGAGGTAATTATACCGGTAAGCTGTGTGGAGCAAAGCCGCTGGGCCTATCGGTCTGACAAATTTGCTGCTGGTCGCCAGGCCAATGCTACCCTCAGGGGCAAGCTGTTCAGGACAGTCAGGCGATCAGTTCGGGAAACGGGAGAGTATGACAGTGATCAGGGCATGGTTTGGGCGGAAGTGGCCAGAATGCACTGCTGCCTGGGTACTTCCAGTGATACTGGCGCTATGAATGATGCTTATGCAGGGGTGGATGAGAAACTGGGTGGCTTTATAGAAAATATCAAATTTCCTCCTGGGGCTTCAGGCATGGCAGTATTTATTAACGGCAAACTTACCGCAGTAGAAACCTTTTCTAGCCCGGCAATCTTAGAGAAACTTTGGTCTTCCAAAGTGGAAAGCTTTGGGGTAGATGCTATCATGGCCGGGGAGAAGAAAGCTTCCGTAGGCAAAATTCCTAAACCCCTGGACAAACAGTAGGAGGAATTCCTGAAGAAAATAGCCAAAAGCCTTGTGCCACCGGTCAAGGCTCCTGGCGTAGGCTTTGATGTGGGTATCGATGGGAAGGACCTCGCGGGTGCAGCCTGCCTAGACGGTGGCCGGCTAATCTACCTGTCGGCATTTGTAGAAAAGTCGTCGGGTAGGGATAAGGATGTATTGGGATTAAATACCACTTTCCGATAAATGCAGGAAATTGATAGATTTTGAAGAAATTTAATATATTGAAGAATTTTATCTTATCAACAACATTTTTTTCCACTACTATGACTGGGAAAATTCCGGTGTAACCGGTGAATTAATTGACAATAGCTTTGGGGTGGCGGAAACGGACGAAGACTGGCATTACCTAATCACCAAACTGAATGCCGGTTCCAAAGAACCGGGGGATTACCGGAAGCGCCTGGTAATGGAAATATACCGGGACCATTTGCGGGACGATGCAGCATTTCTCAAGGAGCGCCTGGCCTGGCTCAAATACGGTACGGATTATTATGAACTGGTAGTGTTTTACCAACAAAAGGGGGAAACCTCCCGCGCGGTGGAACTGGCCGAAGAGGGTCTGGCCAAGGGCGAGGGCCGGGTAGCCGACTTGATTGATTTTCTCTTAAATCATTTCCAGTCGCTGAATGATTATGTCAACTCGCTGCGACTGTACAGGCGGGCATTTTTGGATAAACCCGGCCTGGCCGCCTACCAGGATTTAAAAACATTTGCCCATGCGGCGGATTGGCCGACCCTGGAAAAGGAATGCCTGGAAATCCTGTCGGTAAAGAGCCGGAAGCAGGAACTGGCCAAAATCCACTTAGCTGAAAAGCGCTATGACGAAGTGCTGAAGTTTGTCCAGGAGGCCAACCCAGGTTGGCCACACTAAAAAATGAACAGAAGGGATTGGCCTAATTGTATAGTATTAAGCTCAAGCAGGTCATACTGCACATATTAGACAACAATCATGCAGAACCTATTCTTTCGGCCGGGGAACTTTTCCTGGAAAGGGATGTGGAGGAATTCCTGGAAAAACACCTATCCAGGGTGTTAAATGATGGGGAACTAAAGGATGCCTATTTTGACACTAATGATAATCCGGTGCTCCAACTGCTTAAAGGAATTGGTCAGGATGGGCCCAATTTTGTAGATGCAAGCAGGGAGTTGGCCAATCGGCTCTTTTCTATCATGTACCAGAACCCGGAGATACCTTCCGGAGATGTTATCTGCTGTACCTTTGACCTTGAGGAAGCCCCGTACTTCGCTGTGCTTAAGCTAAACTACAGGAACAGTTATATCCACTATGTCTCCAATACCGCCGACGGCAATGTCAATAACCTGGTTAAACAAAAGACCGCTTTACCGGGTGAGAGCCAAAGAGTCGATGAATGTGTAATCGCTAACCTAGGCAATTTAAACCTTAAGCTGCTGGAGAAGCAGTACACCATCGATGGGAAGAAGGAATACTACCTGTCCAAGTCTTTTCTAAAATGCCGCAGTGAATTGTCCTGCTTGCAGAAAATCAAAATCCTGGATAAAGCTGTGGGCAAGATTACTAAGACCCACCTTAGTGAGGACTTTGATAAAGTCACGAAACTGCGGAGCAACTTGGCTGAAAGCCTGGAAGAGTCCAGTGAAGTCAAGGTACGAGAAATAGCGGAGGCGGTGTTCGGACATAACACTGCTTTCAAAGAGGAATACCTGGCAGAGGTAAAAAAAGCAGGGCTGGTGGAAGAAGCCTTTGTTGTCCCCGAAACGAATACTGCCAAGAAAAAGTTCAGGACCCAGAAGCTTAAAACGGACATTGGCATCGAAATCAACTTTCCTTCCCATTTTTATAATGACAAGGATGTTATAGAGTTTATCAATAACCCGGATGGTTCAATTTCAATTTTAATTAAGAATGTCAACAAGGTCATGAACAAGTAGTATCAAACAAGCGTATTTCGGAAACAAAAAACCGGCAAACGTATGCCGGTTTAATAATTAAGGTTTACTTTATGCCAAGTTTTTTTTCAATCCGGTCAAACCGGTCTTCGTGCAATTGATGGCCGTCAAACAGTACTTGGATTTTGTTGATAATTTCATGTTCCATTCGGGTTTCGATACGGGTCACAGTATTTTCAAGTGAAAACAATGTTGTGTTTGTAAGGATCTAATAACAAATAACTTGCACCGATATAATAAGTCATGTATTATAAATAATAATAGTATAGGGCATGAGGTGTTTTAACATATGCTTTCTAATGCTGAAATAATCGTTCTGAGTTTAGTAAATGAAAAGCCTTCTTATGCATACGAGATTGAGAAGCAAATCGAAGCCCGCGATATGCGATTGTGGGTTAGGATCGGAATAGCATCGATTTATCAAGTTCTGAGTCGATTAAACGGTAAAGGATATCTGGAATTTGAGATTGAGCGTGAAGGAAAGGCTCCCGAGCGCAAACGATATTTTCTTACTCAAGAAGGTAAAGAGGTATTAAAGTCTTCAGTTAAGGCTGCCTTAAGTAAACTCGAGTGGTATTATCTTGACCTGAATGTAGCCATTGAAGGTAGTGATATTCTTAGTCCTGAAGAAAGACTGGATTGTTTGAAACAAAGGCTAGAGACTGTTAGGTACAGTTTAAATAAACTTCGTCAAGACGTTTCAGTAGTTCCCCATAATACGAAAGCGTCTATGATTAAGAGAAATATTATGGCTCTTCGAATAACGGAAGAAGAACTGTTGGAAAATTTGATTGAAGAATTATCAAAATCATAACTCTATTTTAAAAGGGATACAATGAATTTTTTTGATAAATTGTGGATTTAATTTTTGAATATTTATCGAGTAATTATATTTATCTTGAGTTGAAGAAATTAAGTTTAGCGTGATATTATAGTTAATAATAGTATGTGGCGTAACATTTCTTTGCCTGGAACAAGATTGGGTTTATTAAAAAAAAGGAGAGTTGAAGAGTATATCTACCAGTATCTATGATTAATTAAGAAAATAAAAAGGAGGTGGCTCTAAGATGTTTTTAAATCACTTTGAGTATTTTGCTCCCAAAGCGCCTGAAGAAACACTGGAATTGGTTGGCCGCCTAGGCAGCAAGGCCAAGATACTCGCCGGTGGCACAGATCTGATGGTTGTGATGAAAGCAAAAGCAATTAGTCCGGAATATTTGATCGACATCAATGGTGTAGAGGAGTTTAAAGGTATCTTTTGCGAGGAAGGAAAAGGCGCCGTTATCGGAACAAACACCAAGTTGGCAGAGATTCAGTTTTCTGAGGCAATTAAGGCAAAATACCCTGCTCTTGCTTATGCAGCAGGTGAGGTGGGTTCATCTCAGGTAAGGCACATGGCCAGTCTCGGAGGTAATACTTGCAATGCTTCTCCGGCGGCAGAGACCCCTACACCACTGGTGGCAATGGGCGCAAAAGTAGCGGTTAGCAGCCTTTCAGGGGACAGAGAACTGCCCCTGGAAGAATTTATTCTAGGTGTCCGGAAACTTGACCTCGCAGAAGGCGAAATGTTGACAAAATTCATACTGCCTGAACCGGCACAGAAGTCAGCCTGCCGCTATGCGTATATGGGGCGCAGGGATGCCATGGAAATCGATTGTGTTAATATGGCAGTAAATATAGAGTTAGCGAATGATAGCGAGACCGTTATGGAAGTCAAGCTTGTGATGGGATCCGTTTATCCGAGGCCTTTGGTATCAAGGGAAGTTCCTGCTCTCTTAATTGGGCAAAAGCTGAGCGATGAATTGATAGAAAAGGCAGCCGAAGCAGCTCAAGGCGAAGCCAAGCCTATTGATGATATCCGGGCATCTGCTGAGTACCGGCGTGAAATTGTAAAAGTACTGGCGCGCAGGTTGCTTAAAGAGGCTTATGCCGCTGCGAAGGGGGTGTAGTTGGTGAAACAACTGATTGAATTAGATATAAACAACCGGGTATATGAAGTAGCCGTTGACGCCAGGGATTTGCTTCTTGATGTAATCAGGAAAAAAGTAGGCCTTACCGGCACCAAGAAAGGCTGCGGAGAGGGCGACTGCGGAGCCTGCACAGTGTTAATTGATGGCAAACCGGAGTTGGCCTGTATTAAGCTTGCTATAGCCTGCCAGGGCAAAAAGATCACCACAATTGAAGGTCTGATCCAGGAAGGTGGAGCACTGCATCCGATTCAGCAGGCCTTTGTCGATTATGGGGCCGTACAGTGCGGCTTCTGCACACCGGGCATGATCCTGTCGGCAAAGGGGTTGCTGGACAGGAATCCCCATCCCACCGAGTATGATATCAAGCATGAATTAAGTGGAAACATTTGTCGTTGCACCGGCTATAAAAAAATAATTGAAGCAGTTGAAGCTGCTGCCCAGGTTTGGTCTAAAGAGGGGGTGAAGTAATGGACAAGAAAGCTTCGAAATCGAAATGGAATCTGACACCGGAAGGATGGAATCTCGAAGGGGTACCCGCCTACCAGGACGAGAAAAGATATACCCAGGTTGGTAGAAGTGTACCACGGGTAGATGGCCCTATCAAGGTTAAGGGTGAAGCAATTTATACCGGCGATATGACGCTGCCCGGCATGGTTTATGGGAAAATAAAGCGCAGTACATACGCCCACGCCATAATCAAAAAGATTGATTACAGCAAAGCTTTGGAATTGCCGGGTGTTCTGACAGTCATCACCGGAGAAGAAGCTCCCAACAAATGGGGTATCGTTCCTCAGGCAGCCAACGAAACTGCCCTGGCCGTAGGTAAAGTTCGCTTCTATGGTGAAGGTGTGGCTGCTGTTGCCGCTCTGGATGAAGAAACCGCCGAAGCCGCTCTTGAATTGATTGACGTGGAATATGAGCCCCTACCGGTGTTGCTGGATCCCTTTGAATCTATGGAACGTGCAAAAGAAGTGCTTATCCATGAAGATAGTCCGGGAAATATACTGCACGAAGGTGAGCAGGTCTACGGCGACGTGGATAAGGCCTTTGCCGAGTGTGAGTACGTTTTAGAAAGAGAATTCCATACTAACTATCCTCAACACGGTTTTCTCGAGCCGCATTCAGCCCTGGCTAGTTATGATCCCCAAAACGGTCATTTACATTTATGGGCAAGCACCCAGGTCCCCCACTACCTGCATCGCCAGATGTCCATTGTTTTAGAAATCCCCATGAACAAAATCCGGGTTACTCTTCCTGCCATTGGCGGTGGTTTCGGCGGCAAAGGCGAAGCAGCCGCATCAGAATTTGTAGCCTGCTTGCTGTCCAGGAAGGTTGGCAGACCAGTCAAAGTGACTTATGAACGCAACGAAGTATTCTTTACGAACAAAGGCCGGCATCCATGCCATATGAAGGTGAAAATGGGTCTGGATAAGGACGGTTATATTCAAGCCATAGATTTTGACAACACTATGGACAAAGGCGCTTACTCAGGCTGGGGCATTGTGGTGCTGTTCTATACCGCGTCCATGCTGCACCTCCCCTACAAGGTGCCTAACGCCCGGTTCCGGGGAAGAAGTGTTTATACTAACAAGCCCAGCACCGGGGCCATGCGCGGTCTCGGCGGGGTTCAGCCCAGGTGGGCCATGGAGTGCCTGCTGGATGAACTGGCCGAAATGATGGGAATCAGCCCCTACGAACTTAAAATGAAAAACGCTATAGAATCAGGTCATACCTGTATAAATAATATGTTCGTACCCCATACAGAGTACAAGAAGTGTCTTCAGACAGCGGTAGAAAAATCAGGCTATCTGGAAAAGCATGGTAAGCTGTCTTTCGGCAAGGGCATCGGCATGGCCGGCGGTTATTATATCACCGGCACAGCCTACACTCTCTATCAGAACTACAAGCCGCATACTTCGGTGATGATCAGAGTAGATACCGAGGCAGGTGTTACCCTATTCTGCGCAGCTGCCGATATCGGTCAGGGCAGCAATACCGTAATGGCCCAGATGGTTGCTGAGGAGATGGGTATCCATTTCGAAGATGTGAATGTACAGGCAGGAGATACGGAAATAGGAGCCTTTGATTTGGGCAGTTTTGCCAGCCGTCTAACCTATGCAGCCGGGGCGGCTATTAAGATGGCCTGCGTGGAAATTAATCAAAAAATTAAAGAAACGGCTGCCGGTATGCTGGGATGCCGTGCCGATCAACTGATAATTAAAAATCGTGAGATCTATTCCATGTACGAGTCCAAAAAACGGCTCCCCTGGGAAAAAGCCGTTGAAGCCTATACCAGTATCAATGGGTCCTTAGTTAGTTTGGGCAATTTCTCTCCGCCGCGGCGCAAAGGCATTGATCTTATAACCGGCAATAGGGTTCAGGGCGCTAATATCGGTCACTCACCTACCTTTGGTTTTAGCGCTCAAGTACACGAAGTAGAGGTGGATGTGGAAACCGGCCGGATCTATGTGAAGAAGGTAACGGAAGCCGGTGACTGCGGTACGCCAGTCAACCCCATGAGTGTGGAAGGACAGGTGGAAGGTTCCATCATGTTTAATTTGGGGGCCTGCCTTTACGAAGATCAGAAGTTAGATGCAGAAGGCAAACACTTGAATCCAAACTTCCACGATTACAAGACGCCGACTACTATGGAAATGCCAGAAATGGATACCAACATAGTAGAAAGTTATGACCCGACAGCTCCCTTTGGGGTTAAGGAAACAGGTGAAGGAGCAGTGCAGCCTACTTTCCCGGCTATTACCAACGCTATATACGATGCCATCGGCGTAAGATTCTACAACCTGCCCATTACCCCGGAAATGGTGCTCAAGGCTTTAAAGGAGAAAAAGACAACTAGTTGTGACTGTAAATGCAGCAAGGAGTGTTAAATAATGGAATTAGACTTGCAGCAAGAAAGCGCCATAGCAACAGTTATAGCTGTAGAAAGTCTTCCCTGCAGCATGCTGGGGCAAAAAAAAATATTACGATTAAGAGCGACAAAATTAAATGATGACTTATTCACGATCATTACTCAAGGAATTTAATTCTTGAAAAACGCTCATTTATGGGCGTTTTTTGCTGTTTATGGCTGTGTATTCGAAAAAACTATCTGTATTATCCAATAACTTCCGCATATTTAGTTACTGTTGAGCCAATAATAAATTGGATAATTTATTAAAGGTATGCCATTGGCCGATGGGGTGGGGGATAATATGCTTGAAGACGGTAAAATCTCCAGTAGACAATTTTTTCTGATCATCTTTTCTGTTATTTTAAGTGTCAGTATTTTTAGCGTTCCCTCACCGGCTATTGCTTTAGCAAAGCAGGAAATATGGCTGGCCATGTTGATAGCAACTTTCCTGGACGGAGTGGTTGCCGTTATTCTATTTTACTTGGGCCAAAAATATTTTCCCCAGAGCCTGATTCAATATTGTGACACTATTCTGGGACGAGTTCCGGGCAAAATCTTGGGTGCGGTTTTTATTGTTTTTTTTATTCATGTTGCAGGGATGACTTTAAGGATATTAGGGGATTTTATGGTCACGGCAGTAATGCCGGAGACTCCCATTCTGGTGTTCATTGTCACATTGACTATCTTAAGCGCTTCCGCTGTCCGCAACGGCTTAGAGGTAATAGCCCGGCTTAGTGAACTGATTGGACCACTACTTATCCTGTTCAGTATGTTGACCATTGGTTTAGTTTTGAATAACGTCAACCTGGACAACCTAAAACCCTTCTTTCACACCCCTCCGGCAGATATACTGATAGCCGGCCTCATCCCCGGCAGTTGGTTTGGTGTTTGTATTCTTATGGGTATGTTACTTCCTTACCACAATAAGCCCAAGCAAACCTTGAAGGCCAAGATGGGGGGGGTAGTGACCGGTACGGTAATCCTTACTGCCGGTATGCTGGTAGAGATTGGTGTTTTCGGGGTTCAAGAGGCTGCTTCCAGCACCTTCCCCAGTTATTCTTTGGCCAGGATGATTAGTTTAGGTGATTTTGTGGAGCGGATCGAGGCCATTATAATGACAGTTTGGTTGGGAGGAGGTTTTATGACCTTAACCGCCCTGTATTTTTCGGCTGTTTTGGGTACTGCCCAGCTGTTGAATTTAAAAACCTATAAGCCTCTGGTTGGGCCTGTCGGAATAATTCTTATCGTCTTTTCCATACTACTGTTTGAGAACCATAGTCAGCTCGTTACTTTTAATAAAGAGATCTTTCCATATTATGCTCTTTCAATTGAAGCTGGGCTGACTACTGTTCTTTTGGTAGTATCCCTGCTGAGACATGGTAAGGCCAACTGAAAATCCCGGCTGGGTCTGATCAGTTTGGTCAGAAAAAAGCTAGGAGGAGCTAAAGAAAGCCAATGTCTAAAGGATGGTCTAAACTATTCAGGGTCTGGAAAAGAAAAAAAAGCAAGGCTCCAGGGAAGGATAGGTCTCATGACTCATTCCAGGAGCAAGGTCAGCCTGTTTCCCCTGATTTAACTGTTAACCTGACTTGCTTGCAGGGAGTTTTAGGTCATAGCAATGACTTGGTTATCAGACAATTCACTATTGGCTCTGCACAACCTGTTGCAGCCGCAGTAGTTTTTATTGATGGACTGGTAAACAGTTTAATGGTAAATGAAAGCATTATGAAGCCCCTTCTGCTGGAGATGCGCAAGGTGGAAGATAATGGCTGCAAACAAGACTTTTTGACGGAGATCAAAGACACGGTTCTTTCGGTAGGACAACTCTATGAAGTCAGTAATCTACCGGATATACTTGACGGGGTGTTAACAGGGGATACGGCTTTAATCCTTGATGGATATAGTACTGCCCTGCTCTTAGGTACCAGGGCCTGGGAATCACGGGGGGTTCAAGAACCGGATACAGAATCAGTGATTAGGGGTCCCAGGGAAGGCTTTACAGAGACCTTACGGGTCAATACATCCTTGCTGCGCAGGAAAATCAAAACCCCCAATTTGCACTTTGAGCAGCTAAAGCTTGGAAAACAGACCAAGACTGAGGTATGTATAGCTTACATTAAAGGACTGGCCAATGAGAAAATTGTGGCTGAAGTGAGGAGAAGGCTTCAAGGGATAGATGTGGACTCTATCCTGGAATCCGGGTATATTGAGGAGTTTATTGAGGATGCTCCTTTCTCCCCTTTTGCCACGGTGGGCAATAGTGAAAAGCCGGATGTGACAGCGGCCAAAATGCTGGAAGGACGGGTAGGCATTCTGGTGGATGGGACTCCTTTTGTCTTGACGGTACCTTATATATTCATTGAAAGTTTACAGGCCAGTGAAGACTATTAAGATCG
>JAJZTU010000024.1 GCA_021848765.1 Bacillota bacterium | reverse complement strand
AGAATTGTCTTTTAAGGTAATGGTGGCCATGTTTGAATCTGAGGGGTTACGGTAGGTAATATTATTAAGACTAAAATCAGCTAATGGGGCTAAGTCTGGACCAATTGTAATATCCTTCATAGCCCAATCAGAACTACCCTTGGCATTGGTAACTCTCAGGCTGACTCTGTAAACCCCTGCCTTTTTGAACAAAACCTCCTGGGTTGCCCCGGACCTGGTACCCAACTTAATATCAAGTACGGTCCCCCCACTGACCGGCTCAATAACCCATTCGTCTTTCGAATGGTCGATAGGCCAACTGGCCGGCGCCCGGCTGCCGGCAGAGCTGAGGATAACTTTCCTGTTTTCTTTCAGAGTTCCGGAAATGGTAATAACAGCTGTAGGAATTGGCTTATAAACGGTTATGGCACGGGTCAAGCTATCAGTAGCCCCATCATCGTCTGTAACCGTTAATTTAAGATTATAATCTCCGGGGGTATTAAAATTGACTACTCCCCCACCCTGGCGCAATCTCTGGCTGGCATCATTGGTAGACAAATTCCAATCCCAATTCGTGATAGAACCGTCATAATCAACAGAGTATTCGTCTACGTCAACATCTTCCCCAACATAAGCCGAACTTGACCAGCTAAATTTGGCCACTGGTGGTAGGTTAGGTTCAGGTTGTCCAGGATCAGAGGGAGGATTATCCGGAGGCGGCGGAGTATCCGCCGGCGGTTGACCAGGCTCCACAGGAACCTGGTCAACCGGGCTTACTGAAACAATAATTGTTTTAGTTGGAGCTTTACGCATTACGGCATCTTTTAGTATCAAACTGAATGTATATGTACCAGGATTGTCCAGGGTTACATTTTGGGTAGTGGTTATCGTTTTGCCATCAATACGCTTGTCTATGAAGTATGATGTACCGGCACCGGCGAAACTCACGTACATGTATTGGTTGTAGTATGTATTAGTCGTGCCCTTAATTGTAAATGTCACAGACTCCCCGGCTCGAATAGCAGTCCTGTTGGCTGATAATGATGAAGTTGGCCCGGCTGATTTATAGAAGTTAGAAAACATTTTTTTTGTATCAAATGTGCCGCCTTTACCGCCGGAAAGGACGGCGATATCTGATAAATTAGCGAAAACTCTATCTCCAGAAGGAGTCTTGATTTTCCAGGATAAGTCCAAATAAGCTGAGTTCAATTGACCCTTAACATAACCAGGTTCCCCACCAAAAACAGCAATCCATTGATCCCATTTGTCACTACCCACCAAAGGATAACCGTTATCTGTATTTAGAAGAACATCCGAAAAGTTAATAACATATCCTTCTCTCACTCCATCAACGTAAATAGCCCACGGGCCATCTGTGTAATACCAGCGGTTATTCCATAACGTAGTCGTTGCACCGACGTGATATTTATTAGTTGCCGCATCATATTTACCAAGCTTAAAACCATAAGTGGGGGTTTCCACCCCAGCCTCAGCGGGCATTAAAGGAAATAGCAGAAACAGGTAAATAGTCAGAATTATCCAGGATATGGTACGCTTCAAAAGAATCACCCCTTTGCAAGGAAAACAGACGGAGAGACTTACTATAATTTACTTAACATCCGCACTAAAACAGCAGATATTTCGGCCCTAGTGATATTCCCTTTTGGTTTAAAAGTATTATCCGGATAACCTTTAACGAGATTATACTTCAACGAAAAAACGATACTATTCGGGAAATTAGAACTATCAGTATCATTTAGAACAATTGTGGCATTAGGGGTATATTGATAATTTTTATTATTTTTCAAAATAGAATGAAGCACAGCAACAACTTCTTCTCTGTTGATCGGCTGATCCGGACTGAAATCATCCTGGAAAATATGCGTAATGTCAATGGACTGCATGTATTTGAAGGTATTCAGCGCTTCCTTATAGGACCAATGGTTAACATCATCAATGAAAAGATTTTCATAAGTATAAACTGGTGCATCAGGATATTCTTTAGACAGGATGCGTCCCAGCATCACAATAAACTCCGCCTTGGTTATTGTATTCTCAGGCTTAAAACTACTATCCGGATATCCGTTGATAAAGCCCGCTTCTTTCAAAGAAATAATATCTTTTACAGCCCAATGACCGGGAATGTCCTTAAAAGGGTATACTACTTGAGGATTTGTTCCGGGAACAATAGGCGTACCGTCTTCGTTAATTGGTTTTTTATTAATATCATTCCAGCCAATGATATTGTTATTTTCATCTGTTTGAGCTGTTTTCCGGTCTTTGGGAGGAATGTATTTAACCCCCTGTCCAGGTGTATAGACATATAATTCATCCGCCAAAGCCCTCCCTGTTACTATACTGCCAATGCCAATATAAAATCCGGTTGGTTTTGTAATTGCATAAAAAGTCAGGGTTTTCCCTTCACCATCAGTTCCAATATTTGTGTAAATTTGTTCCCAATCAACCCCGATACCGACATACTTTCCTTTGTCTTTATTTACTACGATAAAATAGTTTTTCTGCATTTTAGGAATAGTTACCTTAATTGTACCTTTAGAAGCCTGGGTCAAGTCCCATTTCAGTCCGTTAATTACCCTATCAGCTTCGGCAATATCGGCCTTGGATGGTACCGGGTTACCCGGTGGCGTAAAAATAGCCCATGCCGTGCCAGGTAAAAGCAAAATAACCATAATCATTAAAGTGGTAAACAAACCCTTTTTCATCTTTATCTCCCCCTTTAATTTGGCATTGGATATTCATAAATCGCCCATTTTCTCATTTCGTAATCGTCACTTATATTATTAACTATGGGCTTTGGGACTGTGACTATATAAATCACTGCGGGCCCTTTCAAAGTTTTACTGATCCCGTAGGAAATATTTTCGTAGTAATACGGAAATGTCACACCATCATTATCGTCAATATAATCTTTAAAGAGAATGGTAAATTTCTTTTGGAACAGGGTATTGGGTTTGGGATTTAACTGGTAATCTAATGCCAGATTATCGGCAAGGGTTTTTATAAAAGCATTGTCGGCCCTTACCGGGTCAAATACAATTCTTCCCTGGGCTTTTTCGTAACTGTTGACTTGCAAGCTGGCAGCATGTGTAGCTCTGTTGGCTGCGTTTTTAAGCCTTTCATTCGCAATGAGCGCTACTGAGCCATCAGTTTGCCACAACCAAAAAGTTACAGATATTAAACTAATCATTATTGTTGTTAAAACCCACTTCATATCAAATACCTACCTTGGTAAATACTCACTCATTTGTTTAGCATATGCGCTAATAAATTGAGGATCATTACTATTGTCCGAAAAGAGGTTAGGCATAACCCATAGTTGGCCCGAAGGGACACTAAGAGAACCTTCGATATAATTACCCCTGCTTGTTGGAGCCTGGGTAGCGTTTATTACCACTTCATTTGGGGTATAATGAAAGACATTCACCATGGTATCTTTCATCTCTTGAATCTCAGTATTTTCAAATCTTCCCTTCACGGCAGCCTTTTCAATTGCTGTATCCAATACAATCTCGACTGTTTGTTGCCGAAGGGAGTATAACTCTGAGTAAAACGGCTGAAACACGAAAAATACAAAAAAAGGCGCTACCATGATAAACGATAAAAGATTTTTCAATATCATCACCCCAAAATGTTTTAATTCTTAAACAATAATTATACCGGGGGCTTAAAGCCCCCAGTATTAAGGTTTTTAGCACCGCTAATTCAAGATTGTTGTGCACGGGTAATCCAAGATTTTTATGCGCGGGTAATTAGCATTCATTATTACTGGCAGTTTAAGGATTATTAGCAGTGGTAGGCACAGTAGAATTATTTTGGATTGTAGAAGATGTCTTGCCTTTAGTAGTTTTTATATCATTGTATATCCCGTCATAAATCAGACTCCCGACAGCGAACGCCGTCAAAGAAAGCAATAAAAGGACGGACACAACCTTATTCATGTAAAATTCCTCCCTTACTTAATTAATCTGGTTTTTGGTTTTTTTCTTTAGAAAAAGTGTTCTCCAGTAATGATGTTTCAATGTTGATTTAGAAACCGCATCATCTCCTTGTATTCTTGATAAAATAAGACTAGCATGTTAAACATCACTAAAAGTGAAGCTCCAAAGGTTATGGCATAATCCCTCACCCCCCTGTTTTTTTGGTATCTTCGATATATTTCATGACGCATGGTCAGAAACTGCTCGCGTCGATTTTGTAATATATCTAAAGCTTCGGCCGGACCGGTAGCATCAACATTTTTTAATATATTTGCCAGGTCCTTTGCTTCTGCAGTCCCTACCTCATTAGCAAAAGCATCTAAGGCCAAAGAAGGATCATTTCGCCAAAGCAAAATAGCTTTGCCGATAGCCGGCTTTATCGAAGAAAAGTTGGGCTGTAGTTTATTTAACAGCGAATACATGGTCAACGGAGAACCATTGCTCGAAATAAATTCATTGTCAATCATGCTGTAGAGTGTAAACACCTCTTTATTTTTTTCCCGCAGGTGACTTTGCGCCAACTTATCTAACAACATTGAAAACGGCGTATTTCTAACCGGTATAGTGAACACGAAGAATAAGCAGGCGAAAGCAAAACTGTTCATGGGAAAAGGGTTACTTGAAAAAAGCCACCCTGAGAAAATTGATACTAACCACACAACAAGCATGGACAGCCTGATAATCTGAAAGCTTAAACAATTTAAGCCCAGGGGATAGCCTGCGTTACGTAAACTCACTTCTAAACGTTCTTCCTTCAAACCTGCTGTGAATCTATTAGCCCCTTTCTTAATTTTTTCTGTTAAAATCAGCCTTTGGATTCTGCGTCTGCCGTTATCGAAGGGTTGGGCGTAGATTATATATGCTGCACCTATGATCATCACCATATAGAAAAAGTAGACCACAAATTTATAATTCATAAGCAAATCACCTATTTTCTAAAGGTCATTTTTAGGTTTTCTTAACAATAAAGCTGTAATTAAACTTAAAACACAAGCGAGAGCGGTAACTGCGAAACTTATTAACCCTGTGGGAGTATTAAACTGATAATGAAAAGCCTTACCAAAACCGCTTAACTTCTCAACAAATAACCAGGTAAGGGGAAAGGCAATCAGCGGGAAAAATCCCAGTAAAATTGCATCGTTATTATTACTCCGCTCCTCCTGTAGAATTTGTTGTACTCTTGTCATATCTTGAACAATGTTAATCAGGCTTTTCTCTATAATCATGCCCTCCCAAATTGCGTTAATGAACAGGATTCCAAGCTGTTTAGCCCAAGTGTTTTGAATTTGAAATACAAACAGCTCTACTGAACGTTCTAATTCCTCCTTGCTTCGATGACTTTGAATCGCATTTGTTAGCTTGATAAATGCCAGCTTTAAACTTCCGGAGTCCAGTTCCTTAATTAAATCCAGTAAGGCATGGTATACATCCCTGGAATTCGCCCGGTATTTGGCAAGAAATAGTGATGTTGTCGGGACTAGTTCATAACTGGTATCAGACCGGATTAAGTAAAGGCGCATCCGCAATAAAAGATAAGGAATTAAGCCTATGAGGATTCCCAGCAATACACTAAACCACGGCTTAGAGGTGAATCTAACTAAAAGTGAACAGCTTACTGCGGCCAATGCTAAAGTTATTACGATAAAGCTGACAACCGTACTGTCATTAAACCAGGGGAAAGTGCTTTGGAACAGCAATTCAAGATGTCTATACAGTGGATATCTTCTTCTTCCCTCAGTTATTTCTTTGACTTTTAATCTTCTTAATCTTGCATAGTGCCGGTAATTTTTAATCTGCTCATTAATTACCGGTAAAAGATAAGGCAATACCAATCGGGAAAACCCCAGGAGAAACGCGGAATAAATTATGCTCTTGTAGATAATTTCCATGGCAAGTCGCAACAAGCAAGCTCCCCCCTGACTTTTAGCAGTCTACAGAAACGATATAGAAGCAGGGACTAAATAGAAGCAGGGACTAAACAGAAGCTATGACTAAACCCTTATACTGACTATTGTTGCTCCTGTAATTGGTTTTTTCGATTCCAGAGCCTTTAATGTATCGATGAGTATATCGGTTTGTCTGGAATCATATTTACGCATTTTATTAATTAACCCTTGGCTTAAATCACATTTATATGACCAAGTATCCGTATTCCGGTCATACCTCATGATTTCATGGGTACTGACCTCAAGGGAATAGGGGTCGAGGACAACCTCAACTACCGAAGTAACCCTCTTGTAATTGCTATTCTCAAGTTCTTCCATCACTATAATAAAATCAATATTTTCAGCAATCCGGATAACTTCTGATTGGTAAGTACGATTAGGAGATATTTGCATGGTGAGCCTGGCCCATTGGCCGGGGATATTCCAAGGGCTTGTCAGATGGTAGGTACATAAAAGGCCGCTGCTGCCGCGTTCACAGAGTAATAAAGCACATTCGGCTTCCCTTTCCCTGACCTCTCCCAAAGCTCCCCAAGTGGGGTCTTGGCGGAGTGTGTAGGGAAAAATTTTATGTAAATCATGTCCCATTGACTGAATCTCAATAATCGGTTGGTTGGGAAAATGCTGCGACCAAGCTAATTCAAAGTGGTTTTCGATACAAACAACTGTATCCGCAGGATTTCTTTCGCTTTTTAAGGTTGTCATCAAGGTGGATTTTCCGGACCGGACCGGTCCGGCTATAACGGTATTAGGCCTGGTCTTGGCTAATGCTCTGATCACAGGAATTGCTTCTTCCGGAATAGTCCCTAACTCTACCTGGTGCGCTAAGGAGAAGTTTTTAACTACAAACCGCCGGAAGGTAATAGTATGTTGTTTTACCCGGGGAGGAATCATAATTGATACCCTGGTACCATCGTACATATCAAGTTCAAGTTCCGGCATATAATCATTGATACACGACCGGGAGTCCTTCATAGTGAGAGCCCTGACAACCCCCTCCACTCTTTCAATACTTTCAAACCGTTCCGGCCGTAACTGTTTAACCCCATCATCATAATAAATTCTCGTACCAATAATTTGTGCGGATTGACTTTTAGGGTATTTCTGCCAGGTAGCTAATGGCCCTAAACCATAAAGCTCATGAAAAATAGCATCAGTGAGATCATCATAATATTGTGGGTGTGGGGTATTGGTTAGGTTATTACTCCGGAGAAAATCAAGTATTTCATCCTTCATATATTTAACAGCCTTGGGGTCGCCAATTATGGCCTGATGCTGTAATTCAATCCGCTTTTCAGCATCGGCGTTGGCGCTTTCCCCTTTTTCATACTGCTGCTCATAGTATTGAAAAACCGCCCGGCATACTTCTTGAAAAGCGCCGGCTTCTCTATGGGTAATAACTTTTTTCGATAAATCCTCTTCAATCTCCGGTTTTTTCCGTTTTGCAGCTATAAACTCACCGACATCAAATTTTTGTCGTTCTAAGATATCTTCCTCTGTAATTGTGATTGGCATTATTAGGCCCCCTTGACACCGAACAACCTGTAAAAAATACTCTTTTTAGGTGTTTCAGCAGTTAGCTTGGGAATAAGCGGTAAAGAATATAATTTGATTAAAGTTTGAGCAAGAGAATTAATATCTTTATCATATTCCGGGTCTTTATAATCCAACAAAAGGAATTTTTCCCGCTCTGCTAAAATACCCGGATGGCCCAGGTCGGTAATATAACGCACTAACGGTAGGCCGTACTCTTGGGCTATTTGTTTCGCAGTCAGTAATTGGGCGGACTCTTGATATTTATTTAGAATCAAAAGAAAATCCGATTTTTTAAAACCAAGTGGCTCAATAATCTGCTCAAAGGAGTATGTCCAAAACCTGTGTCCCCACCCCTGTTGATTAGTGATCAGAAAATTAACATCTGAATTGGCTAAAGCCTGTAGGCTTAGGGCATTATCAAAATGGGCGCCTGCATCAATTAATACAAGCTCAAATACCTCTTTAGCCAGATCAATTAAAAAACGGACTTCTTCTGCGTAATACTTAAATTGTTTTTTAATGCTCCTGTTTCCGGCCAGATAATAAAATGAATTGCAGCTACCCATGCTATTAAAGAGCTGGGAAGGAGTTAAAACCTTGTTAGCTAATTGGGTACTAAGTTCATCCAAATAATTTCCATTGTACTGGAAGAAATAATCACCCGGGTTCCAAGGGTTAAGCCCAAGAACACCAATTTTAGTACCGGTTAAACTCCCGATCCGGGAAGCCATTGACATGACAGTACTTGTAACTCCAACCTGAGGGTGAGTGCCATAAAAGGCTACTACCCTATATTTGTCCGCATTATCTCCCGGCTTTAGAATGGTTTCCATATGCCTGATTATTTGTGAGTGTGTTTGTGTCGGATAAATAATGTTGATGTCTTGCGCATGGGCCACCGGTTCAATTTGCTGAGATACGCGCAAAGATGATTTCTCACTAAGTACGTAAAAAAGTGTCTGCTCTCTAAACTTCTCCCTCATATAAGGCAATAGTTCCAAATCAACTATCCTATCTGAAATCAGGACCACCTTGTAATTAACGGAAACAGCATCGTCTACGCTGTATATGTCGTGCCGCACCTGAACTTCGGAAAAGAGCTGGGATGAATGAACACTGTTCACTAATTCAGCATCATTTACAATCAATAACAGCTTCATGGAGAACCCCCCTTATTTATAAGCAACAATGAACTTATAACCTTCCAAAGCCTTAAGCTTCAAGCTGTTTAACTGTTCGTCAGTCAGGACCAATTCCAGGTCACTGATGGTGCCGGTGGCATCAATCCGTAGTTTACTCTGCTCAGCCGGCTTTACTTCCTGGTTTGATGGGTCTTTGGCATAGGCCACCGTAACATTGCTGATAGTTGGTTTATTATTACCTGCCAAGCCTGTAAAATCGGCGGTTATTTTGTGGGCTAATTCTTTATTGGGAACTTCGTAGATATTTACTTTATCTTTTCTTCTCAGCGACCCCGGAACTGTTACCAACCATTCTTTTGGAATGGGTACTATTACCTGATCGCTGTTTGGCACAATACCTTCAAAATCAATAGTATCGGTGACTATTTGTTGCCCTTTCCGGATAATAAAAGCTGTTTCCTTTCCTATCGTTTTATTAGGGTCGGTAATAGCGTTTTCGGGAACCTGGTCTATGGGGATTCTGGCCAGCTTAACATCAGCTTTTCCGATGACAGCATTTTTCTCCAGTGTTGTGGTAGCAACCACCACTTCTTTAGTGTTAATCAGATCATCCAGGTAAGCTTCCCATAGGATAACTGCACCAATAGCCCCAAGGATTAAACTGATGGAGACAATACTATTTAGGTATCTTTTCAAATTAAGCCCTCCTGTTTGAGGATATTAAGTCATTCCGATAACGGAGTTCTACTGTTTAATCGTGGTCATGGTAAGGCATCCACCCGTGGGACAGGCTTAGCCCCTCCACCGGTGTTTAATCCTGCCGATGCCGTAGCGTATATATAGCGTTTGCCGCGCCACTGCAAAAGTCCTGAGCGGGCTTGCGCTTTAACCACCACCCTAACCTGTTTTTCAGTTGCATCAATGCTAATTTCTTCAACTGTAACTTTACTCCGATGGTTGCTCAGGCCGTCTTCCTCACGGTCACCCATGATATAGCCCAGGAAATGATTAGCTTCTTGCCCGGCCCGCTTTGGGTTAACAAACCAATCCCAGCGCTCTGCCGGCTTATTTGGCCCTATCTGCTCTACTTCCACTACCTTCCTGTATACTCCGGTGGCGGAAGCTAGGGCCAAGGCATCGGCAATACCCTGTATTTCCGACTTTTGGGCTAAAAGATATCCAGTGTCGATAACCAGGGCTGCCAGTAGCAAAAATACCGGAATTAGCATCAGGGTAACTATTGCTATATAACCCCGTTGATCAGCCTGCCAGCGCGTTATACTATTAACATCCATATCAACTGCACCTGTCAAGATTTTTTAACTGTATTCTTATCACCATTTTTCAAGCTTATAGGTGGCAGTGTACTTGATTGGTACACTGCCACGTTCCAGGAGTTTTTCAGCAAAGGGTAAATTCACTCTGAAGTTATGCTGTACCCGCACACTGACAAAGTCGCCACCGGGTACTATTACAATGGTATATGTACCGGGTTTTAACCCATCCCGGAGCACCTTTTCCACTGCCTCTACTGATTTTTCCCTGGCATGGGCAGCCTTAATTCCATATTCAAGGGCTCCTACCCGGGCGCCCTGGTTTGCCCCGCTGACCACCAAAATGTAGGAATATACCACCAGGGCGGTGGTAATTAAAGCCATTACCAGCCCAAGAAACAGGGGTAAAACCAAAGCAAATTCCACCACCGACTGGCCTTCTTCGTTAGCACGCAGCCTGTGCCAAAAGTGTCCACCCAATTTTTCCACTGCCTTCCCTGACGTTGTCAGATAAGCTTAAACTTCGCTCAATACCGCTTTGATCTTTTGAAATACAGTTTTCAATGCCCCACTGAGCATGGTCAACATTCCCACTGAAGCCAGGGCAACCAAGGCAATTATTACTCCATACTCACTGAGGGCTTGGCCGTCCTCCTCCCGGATCAGCCTTGTAATTGTTTTCAGCACTCTTCTTCCCCCCTTTCCTCAAAAATTGATAAAATGTTTAACCAGGGTCAGCAAGGCAGGACCCAATACAAACATGGTCATTGCCGGAAAGAAAAAAATCAACAAGGGCACAAACAACTTAAAGGATGCTTTTTGTCCCAGTTCCTCCGCATGCTTCCGGCGGTTAAGCCAACTCTCCCTGGCCTGGCTTTTTAAGATCTTTACCACCCCAGAGCTGCCCTTTTCCAAACCCTGGACCAGAATAGAGACAAACTTGGCAAGTTCCGGCTCCCCACAGCGCTGGGCCATAGCAGTGAAAGCTGCCCCTTGTGCCTGTCCCATGGCCACCTCCCGCAGCGCCAACCTTAATTCTTCTACCAACACTCCCCGCCCGCGTTGGCAAACCTCTTGGATGGCGGGAACCAGATTAAGTCCGGCCTCTGTGACAATTGCCAAGGTATTTAGGAATACGGGAAGTTCACGGGCAATAGCGGCTTTCCTGCGCTTTGCCCGGCGTTTTAGCCATTCATCAGGTATCCTGAAGGCCAACCAAATAATGCTTACCCCGATAAGCAGGTTTTTGATTGAAGGTTCAGCCACTATAAGGAGCAAAACATAGCCAACTGCAAGTAGAGCACAGGCAAGCTTCAAACCCCTGAAGTCTTGCAGGCTAAATTTCCTGTCCAGTCCGGCCTGAATCAAACTTTGTTTTAATACGTGGGAATCCTCGTTGGGCAGCCATTTCTCTAACAAGTGCTGAATTCCCAGGATTCTGGCCTTGCAGTAGCGATGATACAAGGTACTTTCACTTTTTGCAGAACCAGCATTCTCTCTCTGGTCCAGTATTTTCATAGTTTCCTCCAATTGGCCCCTTTGAGGCCCGTAGTCAAAATCCTGAGGAAATAAGACCACTACCACAAGCAAAAACATTCCACCCGCTATCCAGGCTAAAACCATAAATCCTCCTTCGTGACTGACAGGGTTAAACATCAATTCGGGTAATTTTCTGAGCAACCACAAAGCCTGCCAGCATTAGTAACAATCCGGTAACCAGCATTGCCCGTCCTGCTAAGGTTTCGTATAGGGGAGCCATATACTCCGGGGAAGTTAATGACAAGATTAGTAACATGATTAGGGGTAGAGTCCCTAAGCAGCGTGCCTCCATGATCTTACCGGCTGTCAATACTCTGATTTCCTGTTTAACCTCGATTTTTTCTGTGATGGTCTGGGCAATGGCCTCCATAATCTCGGCCAGATTGCCCCCCTTACTCCTGGTGATGAGAATACCGTTAACAAGGTCATGTACATCCTCAAGTTGTACCCGGTCACTAAACTCCAGCAGGGTGTTCTCCACAGAATCCCCCAGGTGAAGGCTCTGGACCAAAGCAGTCATTTCATCAAGAATAGGAGTTTCCCGTTCGTTGGCCAGTAACCTCTTCAGGTCGGTCAGGGAACGCTCCAAAGCAGTGGGTAATGAGCAGCCTGCCTTGAGGGATGCGGCCAGCGAGTAAAGAGCATCCTTTAGCTGCCAGTTTAGTAACTCCATACGCCTTTTACGGCCTGCTCTTAACCTGAAAGCGGGGTTCCTTAACAACCTGCGCAAATACCCTACTATTACTTTGATTTGCGGTTGCTCCGTCCGCCTTCCCTCCAATTCCCGGAGATAGTTGGCCACACTTATCTTGACATTTCCGGTGACCCGGGTTCCCCAAAGGGTATCTCCTGCCAAAATCGTTAGCGCGGCAAGGGCAAGACTGATAATCACCGGCATGAATTGCATTGGTTGCTCACCTGCTTATCACCTTAATTCCTGACATAGCATTTCCGGAACAGCAATACCCGCGGCCAGAAACTTCTCCTTATGAAAAATCCCCTTCATTGGAACCAACTTTCCCCTGAGGTTACCTTGGATGTCCATACCTTGTTCCTGGAAGGCAAATAAATCTTGGGTAAGGATTTCATTATGCTCCAAGCCAATAATTTCGGTAATCTGAGCTACCCTGCGCTTACCATCCCGGAATTTGGCCAAATGTACCACAATATCCACCGCGGATACAATTTGCTGGCGGATAGCAGTTACGGGAAGTTCCAGCCCGGCCATGAGTACCATAGTTTCCAACCTGCCTAAAAGGTCCCGGGCGGAGTTTGCATGTCCGGTCGAAAGAGAACCGTCATGTCCGGTGTTCATGGCCTGCAACATATCCAGGGCCTCTCCTCCCCTGACTTCCCCGACGACGATTCTTTCAGGCCGCATTCGAAGCGCTGTCCGCACCAGATCTCGCATGGTGATGCTGCCCTTGCCTTCGATATTTGGAGGACGGGTTTCCAGCCTGACAATATTTTCGGCTTGAACCAGTTTTAACTCTGCTGCATCTTCTACTGTAACCAGCCGCTCCCAGGAAGGGATTTTCATGCTCAGGGAGTTTAGAAAGGTGGTTTTTCCCGAGCCGGTGCCGCCGGAAATAAAGAAATTGTATTTGGCCTGTACCATCAGGCCCAGAATTTCTGCTACCTCCCCGGGAAGAGCCCCAAAGCTCACCAGTTCCTCCAGGGTATACGGAGCTCGAGGAAACTTCCTGATAGTAACAGCGGGGCCATCCAGGGAAATAGGCTTGATGACTATATTTACCCTGGAGCCATCAGGCAGTCTGCCATCCACAATGGGATCCACCTCATCCACCTTTCGGTTGATGGGAGAAACAATCTTGTCGATGACATGCATCAGTTCAGCTTGGTCATGGAAGGCTAGGGCTTGTCCCTGCTTATCACGGGCAAGTTCCGGCCGGCCGTCCCGCTCAATAAAAACCTGCTTAGCCCCGTTAATCATAATTTCTTTTATTGAGGGATCATTGAGCAGCGGTTCCAAGATTCCTAACCCAAACATAGCTTGCAGTAACTTTTCCAGCAGTTCCCCTTTCTCCAAGGTTGTAAGCATTAAATAAGCAAATTGCCCGCCGGATTCCTCTTCAATCACCCTCCAGGCCATTTCCCTGATTTCTTCTTGACTTTCCGGTGTGCTCAGGTCAACCAAACTGCGATTCTTAGTTAAACGCTCCCGCACAACTTTCAGGAGTTCACTGCTTCTGGCGCTGCTATCCCGGGTGGCAACTCCTGTTTTACCAGGATTGGCTTTAAGTTCTCCTCCGTGTTTGACGGTTTGGCGGTTTTTTATTAGCTCCTCCAGCTTTATTGAAAATCCCCCCTTTCCGGCTGTGGGTCCTATCTAACTCGCTTCCGGAGGAAATCGCTGATAAAAGAGCCTGATTTCCCCCGTAATTGTTGCTGTGTATAGATAGGATAAAAAAAGTTGGCTAATTCCTTGAGGGCCAAACTAACAGCATTTCCGTCCCTGAAAATAAGGGGGGTACCCTGGTTGGCCAAAGCTTGTACCAGTCGATAATCCTCGGGAATTTCTGCTGCAAAATCAATCCCGATAAGCTCGCCCAGCTCTTCCAACTTCAAACCCAGCCCTTCCCCCACTCGATTTCCTACCAGAACCACCTTTTCCCGTTCTACCATAATACTTTTGAATATATCCTGAAGCTGGACGGTGTTCCAGGCACAGGTCATGTCAGGTGTAACCGCAAGCAGAATTTTGGTGGCTTTATTTAATGCACCAATGCAGCGTGCTGAAATCTCACTGGAGGTATCAACTATAATCATTTGATACCCATGCGCTTTTAAAACCTCAATTATGGTTTCCACAGAGTCCAAAGAGAGTTTGTCCATTTTGACAGGAGTTGCCGCCACCAGGACATCCAGTTTCCCTCCCTGGAGGGGGTGACTTACAATGGCCCTGCGTAGGTGTTCGCCAAATTTCCAGGAGCGGATAGCATGTTCGTCCTCCTCCAGAAGTGTGATTATTGCAGCCAGGCCTCTTCCCCGGTGGGGCATCTTTAACATGGCCCCAATACTTCCGTACATGGCCAAGTCCAGTACTACTGTCTGCAGGCCCTTGGAAGCGTATTGGAGAGCCAGATTCAAAGCTATGGTAGATTTACCCGAGCCGCCCTTGGCGGAGTGAACCACCAGTACATAGTTGTTCTGATTAGCGTAGTCCTCATCTAAAACTAAACTACGACAAGTTTCCAAAATATCCTCACTGAAATCGACAACCACCAGGATCTCCTCCACTGCAAACCGGATATTGCCATTGGTTCACCTATATTTAGCCGTTTACACGGAGCCCCGCGTTCTCCGTTACTTCTTTCCTTTTAGCAAACTATTCGGAGTTGCCACCAAGGGTTGGGCAATTTCTCCCCCCGAGGGATTTAAGACCAGATCAATGGAACCGTTTCGCTTGGCCAAGGCCAGGTCTCCTGCTTGCTGAGGGGTGACCAGCAGGTTGATTACCTGGGGTTCCTTAAGGCCACCTTCATCACCCCCGGAAATACTGAAAACCTCAACATGTTGGATAATTGTGACGGCAAAGGCAGTTGAACCCTGCTCTTTGGAGGTATAAATGACGTCAACCAGGTCACCAAGTTTCAGCTCATCACCGGCAGAGCCTTGGGAATCAACAGTAACTCCTGTAACCCGCATATGCTCAGGGACAAAATAACGCTTGTCCGCCTCTCTGCCGGCAGCATAACTTTTAGCAATATCGGGTCCGTATAAAATTTTTCGGGGGTCAGCTTTTAGCAATTCACCTGCATCAATTTTTGTCTTGGTGCTCAAACCCACTACCTGTTCTATGCGGCTAAAAGCTTTTGGCGCCAACAGATTACCCTCCCTTTTACCGATTACTATTGTTTTAACCATATTTGGGGTGATTTTGGTACGTGGTAAGATATCCTGCACTGCTACCACCACCTGAATTGTTTCTTTGATGCTGCTCAAGTAGGTATAGGTACCAGCTGAAATTATCAGACCCAAAATCATAATCAAAATAAGTCGAGTTTTCAGACCCATTGCGATTTCCTCCAAGACTAACCTATATAATCTTCCATAATTTTACAAAAACAAAGCCAAGACCTATTTTAGTACAATAACTAGCCGATGTCTTGCGAATTTTGTCGACGCTGTAAAAAAATTCAAAATTTTTTTACAGCTAACAAGTTTAATGCTAAAATTGCATAAAAAAAGAGACCATGGTATTCTTCCCATAATCTCTTACATTGGCTGATTAATTTATGAGTATTCTACTTAAGCAATTTAGTTAGGCCCTAAAAACTGCCGCTTTCCGGACCAAACATCCCGGCGAGCTTGCCAAACCATTTCCCTCCGGTGAGCTGTCCGGCGACAGCAGCAACTATGAAAAACGGAATAAATCCGTATCCCAAGCCTAATTTCAGGCGTACAAGAATTATAAAGGGAACAGTGAGGTGCACCGCGATGAACCATGAGGGGGAATATTTGCGGGAAAGGGACCTCCAGTAGCCCATTGGGAGGTTGGCCAGAAAAGCAAAGGTTATACCTAGCAATGGTGTCCAAAAGTTCATGGGGCACCACCTTTCTTGTTAGGACTGAAGTATGCCTGATTCTAGTAAATTTGGACTGAGTTTTATTCACCCACTTTCTATTCTAGAACTACTATTCAGGGTTGTCAACAACCATTTACCCCATTCATTTAGCAAATCCGCTGTTTTCCAGAAAAAACCACTATTCAGAGCCAATTTTCTTCATTGTGTTTATAATGGCTAAACCCAGGACTATTACCACCAGGCCCAGGACGGTCCAGAGCATCCACTTGTTTTCCTCAGTCCAGGGCTTTTTTTCTTGGACGTATAGCGGGTTTTTTTGCTCAGGACCCAATGAAAATACCGGCAGGTTACCTTTCTCCAGGTAGGTGGCCAGTTGCTGGATGTCATACACCGGCGGCTGGGCCTTAGGGTTTCCGTAATAAAGGGCATACTGAATCCTGGAATCATAAGGGAAAATAACTTTGTGCGGGAAACTGTAAACTGTGCCGCCCTTGATGTGTAAGGGAGGGTTATCCTGGTTATGGATGGTTACTCTTAAGTAACGGGAGGAGATTTCAGGGTATTCCAGGGTAAGGTTTTGGCCTACCTTGTTATCAATATTATAAGAATAAATAGTCAGGCTGCTCCCTGCCGGTTCCCAGGTTTTCTGGTCATTGCTGCCTTCCAGGGTTACCTGGCGGCTGAAATTCTCATCAGCAGCGGATAATACCAGGCGATGGCTGGGATAATTGGCATAGCCTAAGTCAAAGGTAAGCATACTGGACTTTTTGCCCTGCTCCCCGGAAGAGGCTGTAAGCTCCACATTCTCGGAAGTGGCGATGCGCTTGGGCTCCAGCTTCTTTTCTGCACCGGGTTTTTTAATTGTGTAGTATATCATAGCGCCGGTGATTTCCAGCGGGGGTTCACTTTTGTTCCAGATTTTTATTCTCAGGTAGCGAAAGTTATTTTCACTATAGTGTACCTGGGTGCTGCGGCTGCCCTTGAAGTCAAAAATGTGGTCACTGGAGGCCAGTTTATTCCAGGCTGCTTTCGGATTATCGGCGCCTTCTACCTCAATTCGCCGCAGGAAATTAGTCCCCGGGGTTTCGATAGTCAGGCGGTTATTGGGCCGGTTGGCCTCACCCAGGTCAAGGACGAAACTGGAGTAGGCCCGGGGTACAAAAGAATTATTCAGGATGGTTACCGGATAGGCTTTCTCCTCCACAGCTGCCTTTTCTGAGTACAGGTAGTAGGGAACTTCCTCACCGGCATCTTTATTGCCTCCCACCACCCTGAGGTCGGCAAGATTCCCGGCTGCGGAATGGTTGTATGTTTCCCCGTCCAATTCTACCTGGACATATTTTTGTGAGGAGTTTTGACCCGGAATTTGCTTGCGGAAGGCCCAGTGCTCCGCCGCGTAATCGGCATTAGCTGCCGGCAGCCAGGCCAACTGCCCCAGAACAGTGACAGTTATGACAGCTAAAAGCATTAGCATTTGACCCTTGAATTTCTGGTACAGGAAGGATACCCCAATGAGGATTACTCCGAGAATCAAGAAGGACATTATCCGGTAGATGGTGTCCAGATTGGATAAATCGAAGAGAAATACTTTCAGGATGGTAACTCCGAAAAGCACGATGGCAAATATCCGGATAGGCTTGTATTTCTTGAGGATCCCGATTACTACCAGCAGAATGGAATACAAGGCCCAAACGGCGGAGAGTGTGAGCTGTTTGGCCTCCTCATTGTCCCAGGATTGGCTTCCCGGGTTGAAAGTCCCCCGGGAATTGTACTCGAGAATCCTTCTGGAATCAAAATATGCGGTAATCTCGCTGCTGAGCAGCCAGAGGATTAATAAATTTGCCACTATGGCCAGTATGGTTCCAGCTCTTGCTTCCCAGGGCCGGGCCTTATCCCGGTTAAAGGAATACAGCCACGCTGAAATCAGGAATGAACCAATGCCGGCCAGAAAGGTCAGGGTTTTGGCATTTAAAAACGGTGTATAGAGAACAGGCGGTTTTCCCTCTAACGGGGAGAGGTAATGGGCATATAAGTCCAGGTAGGTATCATAGCCCAGTAACCTGATAATTACCAGGACCAGGACCGCCCAGGCTCCATATCTGGTCTTGATGCTTCCTGTCTTAAAGCCCAGCCAGAGCAGCACTGCTCCTTCCGCTGACCAACCTGCCGTAATCCAGTGGCCGGTCAGTTGGATGGGAATGGCCAGAGTCAGGAAAATCAGGGATACTCCCAGGAAGGTTAAGGTTAAGTTACGGTCTTCCTTGTTGGCCTGGAGGGTCAGGTAACCCAAGCTGAAATAGATTATGGCCATCAGGGCGGCAAACAGGCCCAGGAAGGCCTGGTAGTCGTGCTCCAGGTTAAAGTAGCTTAAGCCAAAAAACACTCCTGCATTTAGAAAGATTAACGCCAAATCAGCTGCCTGAGTTTGCTTTTTGTGCAGGATATTATGGAAAAAGGACAAACAGGCGAAAATTAGGAAGAACACCGTAAAGATAATCTGCCTGGTCCACAATCCCTCACCCGAGGTTTCTATAAGCCAGAGCAGGATAACTGACTGGGTGAAGATGTAACTGAGGTAATTAAGCACCCGCCAGTTTTGGAAATAGGCTGTAGCCAGGATGCCCAGGTCCAGGATGGCGATATAAGTGAACAGGGCTACTGCATTAGCCTCCCCTGTGCTGAGCAGAAAGGGAGTCAGAAAGCCGCCGGTAACACCCAGAATGGCAATTGCCATAGCGCTGTACCGGACTGCCAGGAGCACGGCTGTGGCGGTCACCAGGATCATCAGGGCAAAGGCGGGCAGTTGGGGAATAAGTTCATAAAACTGAAAGGCAGCAAAAATGGAAAGATAGAGGACGGCAATACCGCCCCCGGTGATGCCCTGGGCAAATTTTTCATATTGTTTTTTCTGAGCCAGTTCTCCTCCCGTCAGGAGGATGATGCCTATTAACAGCCCGATGGCTACCCGGCCGGCAGGCCCAATCCAGTTGTTCTCAAAGGCATATTTCAGAAAAAAGCCCATTCCTAAAACAAAGGCCACTACGCCGATGCGATTTAGCCAGGTCCCGCCGATTTGGGCTTCTAAGTGCTCATTGTTCCAGTTAGGACGGCGATTGATGTTTTTACGCGGTAGATTGTCTATAGGAGTAGCTTTTGGGGTGGATAGTTGCTCGTAGGGTCGTGTAGACGGCTGTTTAGAAGGTTGCGCATATGGCTGTTCAGACGGTTGCACATATGGTCGTTCGGTTTTATCATCCGGCATTGCGGGAATTGCGGGAGCAGTTTTCCGCAAGGAGGAATCTTTCACTTCCTGCTGTTCCAGCAGTTCTATGCGCAGGTTTTGCCGCTGAACCAGTTGTTCCAGTTTTGCCACCCTGTCTTGGAGGATTTGGAACTCGTCACGGTCCGCCATGGCCTCACTCCCTTTTTCTCAATGATATTCTCTTTATTATTTTCGACAGATATAGTTTATTTCCTGTCGCATAATTACAGTATATTCCTTTTGGGAATAATTAGTTTTCCAGGAAATTCAAACACCCCGGGCAGGATGTCCAATACTTCTCCCACCGGGGTGTTAGTTTGTACTGATAATTTCCTCTACTCTGGAGACAAAAGCTTGCGCCTGCTTGAGTATTTGGGAAGCCTCCCTGGCTTTGATTTCTAAATCGGCATAATCGGCTACCAGCCTTTTTTGCAGGGCCTTGCGCAAAAAATTTAACTGCTCAGGTTCGAACAAGCCTTTCTCTTCAACCAATACCTTTTGAAAAGTAAGTAAAACCTCTTCATGGGTTTCCACAGGACGCAAGTTAAGCCCCCGCCAGGGTTTGCAGTACCCGAAGCTCACCAAAACAGCCCGGGCTGCCCGCAGCATGGCATAGTAACAGCGGTTAAGGGCTGAATTAAAGAGCTTGTGTTCCATACAGACCTGGGCAGCCCGCAGGAATTCCTGGGATTTATTCAGGCTGACAATTTCAGATACCACCGGGGTGATTAAGGAATTTTTAATTTGATTGGCTTCTTCGTCCTGGCAATTTAAGGCGGCCTTGGCATGCCGGATTAAAGCTTCTTCGATAATCTTTTTCTCCCCTGGCTGCAGGTTTTGACTTTTCAGGATGCGGGAGATTACCTGGGCCATGAAGGCCCCTTTCTCCGGGTTCAGGTTGCTGAAGTCCTCAAAAATAGGGATATATTCCAATCCCTCTCCCGGCTGGCGGTTTTCCCACATCTGTTTGATAAAGCTGACCCGTTTGGCCAGTTCTGTCTGGTAATAGTCTAAAAAATACCCGTAGCGTTCCTGGGCCTCCTGGTCCCAGAGATAATTATACAGAGTGAAAATA
>JAJZTU010000313.1 GCA_021848765.1 Bacillota bacterium | reverse complement strand
GCCGGCAAGGCCGTGTAAAGAAGGAAATTCGCATTTTGGGTGGAAAAGTAAACAATATAGAGGGTGTACAAGTTAACAGTACAGAGGATGAGCGAAATGGCAACTAAACCTTTTCAGGTTACCATTTTCAGTAAAACTGATTGCTGCCTGTGTGACAAAGCCAAAGCAATAGTTGATAAGGTTGCCCTGGACTATCCCCTGGAGGTGGATGTCTTTGACATTACCACCGATGCGGAAGTATTTGCAAAATACCGTTATGTAATACCGGTCGTAGCCATTAACGGTGAGGAGAAGTTTGTCTCCAAGGTCAGTGAATTATGGCTGAGAAGGGCGCTTGGCGAAATGCAGGCCAAAATATAAACAAACAACCCGGGAGGTAGCAGATGGAGGAGCAGTTTTCGTACCGGCAGGTTACCCGGCTGAACAAGGGAGTCCTGGAGACGGTGGAAGATATGGTCATCAGGGAATCGCCCCTGACAATTTATTTTAATGATAATGAACTGGTTACCCTGCTCTGTACCCCTGACGGGATGGAAGAGTTGGCCATAGGTTTTCTGACCTCTGAGGGCCTGCTGAAGGCCCCTGAAGACATAACCAAGGTTAAACTGGACCAAGCGCAGGGTATCATTTGGGTAGAAGCAAACAATGCCGACACCATAGCCCGGAAGCTATTCTTAAAACGCTATATTACCACTGGCTGTGGCAAGGGGACTACCTTTTACAACATCATGGACTCAGCTCTGGTCAAGCAGCCCATTGCAGAGCTTACCGTTTCAGCCGGGGAGATTTTCGCCCTGATGAAAAAGGTGCAGGAGGATTCCGAGCTCTATCGCTCTACAGGGGGTGTGCACGGGGCAGCTTTAGCCATGGAAGGAAAGATTGTGTTTTTCCGTGAGGATGTCGGCAGGCATAATGCGGTAGATAAGTTATTCGGACGCTGCTTTCTGGACCGGATACCTCTTGAGGACAAAATTTTGCTCACCAGTGGTAGAATTTCTTCGGAAATCCTCTTAAAGGTGGCCAAAAGGGGAATCGGGGTCCTGGTATCCCGTTCTGCACCTACTGATCTGGCTGTGAAGCTGGGGCAGGAACTGGGAATTACCATCATAGGGTTCGTCAGGGGTTCCAGGATGAATATCTACAGTCATGAGCAAAGAGTAACACTCTAATGACTGGCGAGTTAGCTTAAAGGGTGAGAAGGTGAAGACAGCTTGGAGACGGTAAAAAAATTAATGTGGGCAATCTGCTTTGTCCTCCTGATTATTTTAGTGGGGACTACAGGTTACATGATTATCGAGGATTATCCTTTCCTGGAAGCCCTGTGGTTAACAGTAATTACCGTCACCACCGTAGGTTATGGGATACCCGAACCCTTGTCAGTCTACGGTCGGATTTTTACCCTGTTCTTAATCATCGTCGGAGTCGGCCTGGTGGCTTATGCTTTCGGTACTATCGTAGGAGTGGTCATGGAAGGCCAGTTAAAAAATGTGGTAGGGAGAAGAGCCATGGAAAAAAGAATTGTCCTCTTACGTGACCATATTATTGTCTGCGGGGCCGGCAGGGTAGGTAACCAGGTGGTCCAGCGCCTGGAAAAAGAAAAAGTTCCTTTTATAGTCATCGACAGCAATGAAGAGCTAATCGAGGAACTGCAAGGGAAGGGCATCCTGGCCCTGCACGGTGATGCCACAGAAGATCAGATATTAATCAAAGCAGGGATTTACCGGGCTGAAGGATTAGTCAGCGCCCTGGCCGGGGATGCGAATAATGTATTTGTTACCCTTACCAGCAAAGGCTTGAATCCGGGGATAACCGTAGTAGCCAGGGCCGAGCGCTATGAATCAGAGGATAAGCTCCGCCGTGCCGGGGCGGATAAGGTGATTGCCCCCTCGGTAATCGGTGGACGGCGGATGGCTATTTCCATCCTGAAACCGGTAAGCGTGGATTTTGTGGAAACAGTGATTTACAACAAGGGAATGGAAATAGAAATTGAAGAAGTACCGGTCCTGCCTAACTGTCCCCTGTCCAATGTCTGCCTGCGAGAAAGCAATATTAAGCAGTCCACAGGCGCTATGGTGGTAGCTATTCAAAGAGGGGATAAATTTGTCAGCAATCCGGATGCAGGAGAAATGATTTTGCCCAATGACCTGCTGATTGTTCTGGGGACCCGTCAGCAGTTGGCTGCGTTAGAAAAGCTGGCTAGCTGTTTTACATTAAAGGAGTAAACATGGAGGAAAGACCATGAAACCACTTAATGCCCGGCAACTTCTGGCTATGATAGCTTCCGGAGAAAATGTCAATGTGGACTTCAAGGAGAGTATCTTCACCAAGCATGCCCACATGCCCAGGGTTACCCAGCATCATGAGCTGGTTAAGGATTTAGCGGCTTTCGCCAACACCGACGGGGGATATCTCCTGGTGGGAGTCCGGGATGACGGTACAGTAGTTGGTTTTCGTTCCACCGACTACATTGAACAGCGGATTATCAATTTGTGCCGGGATATCAGTGCCCCGCCTTTAAATCCTACCTTATTCCGGGTTAAAGTAGGAGAAAAGGAAGTACTGGTTATCAAGATTGACCGGGGAAACAACTACCTGCACCTGGTGCGGGGTAAGGTCTATATCAGAGTCCACAATGAAGTCCGCGTAGCCTCCAGCGCCGAAATTACCGACATTGTCCTCAAGCGCAACCATGACCGGATCCGGGACCTCCTGCAGGAAAAAGAGAATCTGGCTTCCCTGATTGCCCAGGTCTCCGCCTTAAGCGCTGAGCTCTTTAAGGCCAAGAGCCTGGTAGCAGAGATGGAGTGTCATGACTATTGCCAGGGTCAGGTAGACCTGGAGGATTTGGGCGACTATAATGTGTATAAGGTAACCAAGGACTGTGAGAAGTTATTGACCAACCTGGACTCAGTGGAAATGGGCAATTTAAGTAAATATATTGTCAGCGCTAATGAATACATTGACAAACTGGTTCAGATCAATGAACTGCTGGAGAAAGAACTGGACCAATTTTACTGTCAATTTGATAAGGACGAGGAAAAAACAGAAAAGTAGCATCCCTGGCTAATGCGGGGGATGCTGCTTATTATTTTTAATAGTATAAAACTTTAAGGCTTGCTTAGCATGAACAGCGCTTAATTTGAGCATCATGTTAGTGATGAGGTGGGAGATCCATGAAACAGCAACGCTACTTTCTACCTGTTTCACTGATTAAGTTTCAAATCGGGAATCTAACTATAGATTACCCCGGTGATTTGTACAGCCTGTACCTGGATTCCTATGCCCCCAAGTATATCAGGCAAATTATCGCGAAATGGGAGCGGGGAAAGGAGTTTACAGACCGGGACTATTACCAGTTGATAAAAAAAGTGTTCGCTAATCCCTATAAAGGGCGAAGCCTTCCGGAAGCAGCGGATTTGGCTATGATTTGCGGGGTAGAGTGCAGGGATAACCAACTTTGTATTAGGGATGATGCCCGGCAGGAAGTAGAGACCAAAACCCTGCGCTTTTGCCTGGAAGAGATTTTAAGCCCTTACACCAGGCCAATTTTAGAACAATATTTTCCCCAGGAGGAATTCAACCTGGGCTACTGGCAGGAACAGATTAATGCCGGCAGGCTGGAATTGGACCAAACCGTAAAGATTGCCTATATCTTTACCCTGTATAATTATCTCTGGGACCAGGAGGCCCAGGAACGCTACGGGTATTTTTTAGACTATTACCAGACAGAACTGGCCAAACGGGTCAGCTTTATCAAACAGATGTGGGAAAACCGCCAGCCGGGAGAGGGATTGGAATATATCCCTATTTTTGAGGACTTCAGTAACCTGAACCCGGAGAAAGGGGCCTTCATGGCCCAGGTAATCTC